>JACPTA010000211.1 GCA_016193005.1 Nitrososphaerota archaeon
ACGTATAAGGGTTGCCGCTTGCTCAAATCAAAGAACCTGCGGCTAGACGAGTCAGCCCTTCCCTCGGCAGGAAAGAAAGATGATGCTGGCCGGAGGCTAGCCATTTACTTGTGATTCCGATGCCTGGCATCACCAGCGAGAACTAGGGCATACCTTGTATGTACCTGAGTATGATAAAGTGACACTAGTAGTAACACTTAATTACCGACCAGTCGACTTATCTCCGAGGATGGCTAGAGCACTCGTCAAGACAAGAAAGGTAGGTGGCTCAATAGTGGTGAGAATTCCTAAGGAGGCCGCGGAGCAGGAGGGAATCGAGGCAGGCGAACTCGTGGAACTGGAGGTTCGAAAGGCTAGGAAGGACTGGTTTGGCGCCCTTGAAGGCGTTGGGAGCTTCTCAAGGGAAGATGAGCTGGACACGCATGACTAGGTTCATTGTCGATTCATGGGCATGGATGGAGTACCTCCAAGGCAGTTCCGCTGGGGCGAAGCTGAGGGATGAGCTCAACGACGCAAGCAATGACTTCCTTACTCACGCGGTCACTTTGGCAGAGATAATATCGAAGGTAAAGCGACGAGGAAAGGATCCCGATATAGCCTGGAAGGTCATCACGTCGAACTCGAAGATATTGTCGGCAGACGCGTCTGACTCGAGGGATGTGGGTCTACTTCATGCGGAAACAAAATCGAAGAGTTCGAATTTCAGTCTGGCCGACGCTTTTGTTCTCTCATCGTCCAAGAAGATGAGCGCGAAGGTACTCACTGGCGACCCGGATTTCAAGGGCCTACCTGGGGCAGTGATGATTCGTTGATCCAGCCACCGATGAGTACTATACTTCGAAGAACCTTGCCTTGACATCTTCGCATCTTGCGAGCTGCCGGTCTGTCGTGAGAATGGTCGCCTTCGTCTCCTTCGCGAGGGCCAGAAGGAACGAATCCGCAAGCGAGAGTGCACTCTTGTGGCACTTCTCGAGTCCTGCATTCAGTGAGAGTCCTTCGTCCGTTTCGACTATACTCAGAAAGGACCTACACTGATTGTAGCGAAGGGTCGCCGTCTCCCGACCTAGCTTCTGGCATACCTTGTAGAAGAATTCTGCGAGGGTGACTGACGTCAAGAGCCCCTCGGCTCTCCCTTCCGTCACCTTACGAAAGTAAGGAGATACCCGAACATCGCCAGCGAAGAATAGATTCAGGACGCCGGTGTCGAGAGCGAACCTCATCTTTCACGCGACTCGCGTCTGTGCTCCTCATTGAGCTCTCTGATTGCTTCAATCAAGGCTGCCTTGTGCTCTCGGTCAGCGCCGAAGAGCTTCATGATTGGTGGGACTGGTATCATGAGTATGCCTGAGTCTGAGTCGATGAAGACAACCTTGCTGCCTGGGGTCAGGCCATATTTCTTCCTGATTTTCGAAGGGAGATTTACCATGCTCTTGCTTGTGACCGTTGCCGTTTCGGCCATTACCATGAGATTGGCCATTCACCATGTATTTAAGCACATGCATGGAGATTGCGCGGAGTTAGACGGGAGGTATCGTGTGGCTAGCCCGCTATCTTGAAGCCTATCGCAGGCCTTCTCGTCGCGACCTCCACGAACATCTCCGCCTGGTTGACTCCCTGGATCTTCCCTACGACCTCGGCGACCAGCTTGTGTATCTCTTCGATAGTCTTCGCCCGCAGGGTCACGAAGACGTCAAACCTTCCCGTCACTTCCTTCATCTCCCTCACCGCCTCGAGCTTCGCGATTTCCTCCATCGCAAGCTCCCTCAACTTCGGGTCGAGGTTCACACCCACGATGGCCGATGCAGGGAATCCCAGTTTCCCTTCGTTGACCATAAGCGTGAACTGCTCTATCACCCCTCTCCTCATCAGCCGCTTTATCCTGCTGTAAGTGACTGAGAGGTTAAGGTTCAGATCCTTGCTCAGCTTCGGAATCGATACCGACGCGTCCCTGTAGAGAGCCGAGATTATCTTCATGTCCACTTCATCGAGTTTGCCCAATTGCTCTATCCTCTTGTGGTTGTAATATTTTCAACATCTATATAAGAATTAAGAAATGATTATTCATGATGTGACAAATTCAGAAACGTGCGTGAAACTCCGCACCACATTATCAAACCTAGCCGATTATTTCGTTCATCACCGATTGTCACTTGACCTCCTGAGGTCGGGCGTCTTCATCATTGACCCTTCAGCAGCTCGCCTCTGGGCTAGCTGTGACATTCCGCTCGAAAGCCCCTTTCTGGTGACGCTTCTCGTTACTCGGGCACTACATCTAAGGCATAAATACATGAGATAAAGGATTCCATGAGATGAATGAGGACATGAAAGTGGTGCAGACGTCGCTCAGTGGGGAGGAGTACAAGGCTCTGAGAGAAGCGTTGGCAAAGAAAGGAATGAGCATAAAGGAAGGACTGAGAGAAGCCGCCATCAACGTAATATCCCAAGAATTGAAGCTGGACTCTGGAGATCCTTTCCTTTCGAGGAAATCTTCGAAGGGGAGCGGCTTGGGAGACCTTTCGGACAAGCACGACAGATACCTCTACGTGAAGAAGAAATGAGGCTGTTCGTTGACACTTCTGCCCTAGTCGCGCTTGAAGACCGAGACGATAGAAACCATTCCGCTGCTCTGGAGTACAGGGAAAGACTCCGAGAGGGCAAAACTCCCTTTCGGTCGCTGCACACATCGAACTACGTCATGGACGAGACACTGACGCTCCTCAGACTACATCTTGGGCATCGTGTAGCAGTCTCCTTCGCGGAGAGTGTAAAGTCATCGAAGGCCGTTAAGGTGTTGTGGATCAACAGCGAGTCTGATGCCGTCGCGTGGAAGATATTCAGGGCGCATGAGGATAAGGATTTTAGCTACACAGACTGCACTAGCTTCGCTCTGATGGAGAAAGAGGCGATTTCGAGCGCCTTTGTGTTCGACAAGCATTTCACTCAGTATGGCCTCAAGACCCTTCCGTAGCTGCCTGTCAAGCCATCGGGTTCTGTCCAGTCCTCGGGACCCCGTGTCCCTTCGACATGACTTGCTTCCTTCTCAGACGCGGCGGTCATGCGGCAACGAATGTGCTCGACTCCAAGAACGAGTGGGTCTCCAGTATTCAGGAATTTCATGCGGGTCTCTCACTTTGGGTGGCTGGATAACTTCTCGTCTAGGAACTCGGTCGGGATTCACTCACCGGTCGGCTCTCCAGGGAGGATGTCCTCTACCTTCCCTTCTCTTGCCCTATTCCTGAGATATTCGAGGTCGATGCTTTTCCTGAAGCCGTTGAAGAGGACGATTGCCTGCTCTGCGTCGCGTCGGCTCTTCCAGAACTTGGCTGCCGCGAGCCTGTCGATTATCAGATCTTCTACTCCCACTACACTCACCCTGTACGGGCCCACTTCGACCGTGCGGACTTTTTCGCTCCTGGTCGGGTAGGTGCCGACGATGTGGACCGCGACCCCAAGCCTTTCATTCAACCAGACCATTCCTTCTCTGGCGAAACCCAGCTGACTCAGCCTCTCTTCAGTCGCTGCCTGGTTTGTGGTGGTGATGTCGATGTCCCCGGTCGTGAACTGACCCGCCGTATAGGTCTCGACTGCCTGCCCTCCGACCAGGAAGAGCGAACCGCCCTTCTTCGAGAGCCTCTCGGTCAGATAGCCGACCAGGAGCATCTTCTTCTTCAATTCGTTGCGCTCCCTCTTCAGCTCAGAGATGATTGCTCTCGGCTTGGGAGAAGGTCCTGCCCTTGCGCGAAGCTTCGTCGAGGTTCTCCGGTATGGGCTCATTTCATCTCATACGGTATGCCCCTTCTCCGACCTCCTCAAACATCTCCCTGAACTTGGCCTGGGCGAGCGTTGAGAGCGCGGAGAGTTCGCCCTTGGCTCTGGGGAGGTCTCCTTGAGTGCGGACACCCTCGCGCCTCATCCTGATGGCAAGAGCGTATTGGGCACGCCTTGCCTCAGAGAGTTCATCGAAGGTGAGCGGAATCTGACGTATCTCATCGTTCGCCTTTTTCCAATCGACATGAAACCACTCGGCCTTCTTCCTGACATCATCGGGTGCCCCAGAGACCAGTTTCCAGAGAGGACCAAGGTAACAGAGAGTCCTCTGCCTGACGCGCCCTCCCTCCCTTACGCCCTCCACCAGGTAGGCATACCGCCTCCCGCCTACCTTCTTGAATCGAACGAACACAGGTCAAACCGGGGACTAGCCGTATAATAATGTTGTGCCTAACATTCTGTACGATGGTCGTTCCACTCGATGCCCGAGGACTCTCGTTCAATCTGCGAAAGGGACTTTCGCACCCAAAGTGAGAGACCTGTATGAAACAAACACAGACGAGACAGAACCACAAGATGGGGATATGGACTTGGGAGGCTCGAGCATAGACTCACAGAGCAGAGATGCTAAGACTATTCCTATTTGCGGCCGCGGTCCTTCTCATTTTCCTCGCGAAATTCCCAGGTTATGCCAATGGAAGGTATACCGATATTCGTTCTCGACCCTGCAACTACCAATCATGATCGTGCGTTCCGTCTCCTTCTTTATCCACTCCGCTTCCTATGGCGACTCTTTCCGGACAATCCCTTGCATGTCGAAGTCAGTGTCGTGAGAATAGATTGCACGTATCTTCAGATGTGACATCGCGGCAAGGGTCGCAGCGTCAGTGAAACTCAGCCTGGCATATCTTGCGAAGCTAGCCAAAGACGCTTTGAACAGCATTGCATCGACGAACAACAAGTTCACCCTCGGCGACGAAAGAATGCGCTGGATGGTCTCAACGATTTTGTTCGGCTTTGCACCTCGCTTTTTCAGAAGCGTCATGGTTTCACCAAGGACGAAGTCCGTAGTTACCGCCAGAGGCAGCTTCCCTTTCACAAGTGCTTCCACGACAGCCTTCCCGTCCTCATGTAGCTCATCTGATGCGTCGATGGCAGCAACCCACTCGGTGGTATCCACGAAGATCAAAGCGTTCCCGAGTCCAGCCTCTTCAGGTCTGAAAGCGCGTTGCTCCTTTTCCGCATCTTCACAGCTCCAATTACCCGCGACAGCGGGTCTCCATTAACTCTAGGATCGACTAACTGCTCGTACTTCTTGATGTAGAGCTTTATGGCATCCTCCCCTTCTGGTTTGAGCTCGATTTTTCCGTGCTTTGCCAAGACGATCTGCTTGAACTTCCTTAGCAGCTCCTCATCGACAATGAACTTGAGTTGTGGCAACTGGATACCATCGTACGGGAGTACCGGAGTACTATAAAAGCATCCACATCCGTTACGAGCGGCAGCGGCCTCTCCCTGAGTTCCCCTATGGACACCCTGGAAGGAACTGATCAATCCTCCTCGCGAGTTACTAAATGTGTGTTTGCGGGCCTCGGAGTATCTTGATGGCGGCATGCTCAGCCAAATCCGCATATTTCCTGGATTCAGTGAGGTTCTTCTCGCCGCGTTCCGAGTTGGTCTCCTCGGGGCAATCGCCAGCCTCAGCGTGGTTCTTCGCGTTGCCTACATTCGGACTCTTCTTTATTCGTACCATCTTCTATCGTGCTCGAATGCTGAAGGTCAAGGTTTCCTTTTTAATCGAAAAGTCTTGGCAACTCGGAACTTACCGACTCGGGTGTTTCTGGGGTTTAAGCCGACCCACACATGCGCATGTGTCGGGTGCATGTGGAGTTGCACAAGGAAGAGCCTCTAGTTGGTGCAGGGGGACCCCATCGCTCTCGCAAGCTACCGTCGTCAACGAGTGATTTCTTCCAACAGCGACCATCCCATTTCGACGACGCGGGGCTTTCCGTCCCTCAATTGCGCAACGATTGTCTGCGCGCCCTCGGACTCTGACGCCTCTCGGTAGGCATCTTCCTTTCGGTTGTAGACCCCAACGAGAGTCCCAGAGATGAAGACCGCAAATTTGCCCGGGTGCTTGGCAATGATTTCAGGCCGCAGCCTTTCGAACGCGCGGTTGTTGACCTTCGCCTGCCTCTCAAGTTCGTCCCACTGGTCCAGAAGGGTCACGTTAGTCCGCTGACTCAGCCACATTGCGAGCGCTCTTATCGAGGCGTTCAACCTTTCTGGGAGATTCTTTCAACCGCTTCCCTGAGCAATCCCATCGTTTCGTTCAGCGCCTGCCTCGTCTGAGCTGACTCTGCAATGAGCGTCTCGAGTATCTTTGTGAGCTTCTCCGATATCTCCCCATATCTGTCTCCAAGCGTCTTGAAGTTCTCGTCCGTCCGCTGCGCAAAGCCCCTGAACTCGTCCCTGTAGTCCCTGAACTCCCCTCTGTAGTCTTGAAATTCCGTCTGCACCGCGCCGAACCCTTCCTGAAGTTCCTCCTGAACGGTACCGAACTTGATACCGAAGTGCCTGAGATTCGGTCT
>JACPTA010000013.1 GCA_016193005.1 Nitrososphaerota archaeon
TCTTGCCCTACAGGAAATTCTTCCCCAAAAGGTAGCGACTAATGAAATTTGCAGAGCACAGGAAGAGAGGCGCCTCGCATGCATTGTTGCTAGTGAAGATGAGCTAGGTTCTCGTCAAGTTTGAAGACGTCCAACATCGCAGTCGGACTATCTATTCTTGTATTTTTCTTGTTGGCTCCTCTCTACCCTCATGCTTACGCCCATCCGGATTTCAGGATAGTAAATGAGATCTTAGAGGTTCCCGCTGGACGATTCGTAGAGTATCCATTATCGGTTCATTTCCACAGGGTCGTAGGAGCCTTTGAAGTTATTAGCCCGATAAATGGAGTCATAACCATCCTAATAATGGATGATCCGAGTTATGCTATCTACGCTTCCGACAAGCAAGTCTCGCCGCTCTACTCCTCCAGCAAGATAAACAAAGGAACCCTGAACTTCCTGGTACCATGCTGCAAGGAGCCCCGTAGCGAACCAGGGGTGATGCTAGAGGAGGCGCCTGGAGGCTTCGCTGGAGCGTACAACAGGTATCATCTAGTTGTAGATAATGCGAATTCTTCTGCTAATGCGAGGATAATGTTGCGTGTAACTCTGATACATGATGGTCCAGGTGTGGTGCTCCACGATGGGGAACCTTTCGCAACCGTGCAACTAGGAGGGTTCTTCGGGATAGTTGGGTTCATGATGGGGATGCATATGTGGAGGAGCATAAGGAGGAGTCCCTCAACGGTAGAGAGTCAAGCTAACCGTAAAGTGATGCTAGCGTCCGTCCGTTGCGTGGCAATATTCGCTGCCTCCACCTTAATCGGCTTCACCATGGCTGTTTTGGGAGCCAGATCCTATGGTGGAAGTTTGGTTGACGGTCTTGTAGCTAGCCTTGCTGGAATCCAGCTGCCGCCAAACCCTTTTGTGGGATCGGAGTTAATCTTGCTGCCGATTACACTCATCCCGTGGATCCTTGCTCTCATAATTTGGGTGAAAGGCTTCAGAACGGCCGCTAAAACCGGTTCGTTGACGCTGGGCAGCATAGGGGTCGTCATGGGGGCAATGTCTCTTGCGGTAGGGCTGCTATTTACATTGAATTACTTTTCCGCTCCGTTTTCTCTTCTTCCTTTCGTAATGGGAGGAATATTTGGCGCACTATTTGTGATTGGTGGTCTCTATCTAGTTAGGAAGTTCAGGAAAGCTGAGGGCGATCTACTGCTAACAAGAGGTGGTCATCGTGGCTAGGTTTTGCTGTTGCTGGCAGAAGTGAATCCTAATGGAGGTTGCATCGACTCCGCCCAGAACCCGCTCGGTCTACGCTACTGCACTTCTTTTCGTATCTACCGCATTTCTTTTCCTTCTACCTAATCGTCTATCTACGATTGATTATATCGTTTCCAACCAAGAGCTACCTCTCCTGCCGTGGGGTTCATGTTGTGCTTATGCAGGACCTGTCTCTGCTTTCTTAGGGTTAGAACCGGTACTTGCTCTGCTCTATCTAGACTCACTGGTTCTCGTTCCGTTGAGTGTCCTGACAGCATTCCTGATATGGAAACAGCGCAAGATAGGCGGACATCTTGGCGTCTATCTCACCTTGGTTCGTACCGGCGTACTTCTAATCGGTCTCGCGGTTCCAGGAGCAATCATCCTGGTCATTCAACTCTTGCTGCTGCGTCGGATATGGACTAACTTGCGGTGAAGGTCGAGAACGATAGCAGAGGGTCAACTATGACTGCGCCCAGGGCGGAAAAGACGTACGAGAAGCATGCTTGGATACTTCTTTTTGTAGTTGGCATAGGCGGTTTAGCATTTGCTTTCCCGGGTTTGGTGGGAATCACGTTGGAATCCCAGTCAGCGAGAAATCTGACAGGTCGGACATATGCCGAGATCGCAGCTTCAGACCCTCGCATGTTCAGCCTGATCACCACAATCTACAGAGACTTCGGCCTCGGCCTGCTTGGCTTCAGCGTCATTTTAATGGCTATATCTGCCGTCAGCTATAGAAAGGGAGAGAAGTGGGCGTGGTATGTCGGCTGATTTACCGTAATTGTAGTGTTCGGCTTCGCTGCATCAGGTGATTGGAGCCGTTATGGTGCACGCAGACTGGATGGCGTACACTTTGAGCGATTTCGCCGACTCTCTGATCCTCAAGACGCAATCAAGTGATTTCCATCAAGTCCGACTTCGGCGATAAATAGGGTGGGGTGAATGTGGGGAGTTAAGAGCTTGGAAGAGGTGTTCCTTTGATGTCAAGAGAGGGAGTAAAGCCGTCCGCGCGGAGTCCCGAGTTCAAATCGTATTTTGAAGCCATCGTCAGATCGAGCAGAGGACTGCACGAGGCCAAGGAAAGGCTGGGGTATGTGTCTCCCACCACGGTGCTGCATCACATGAAGAGGTTCGGCATCGAGAGCCCAGACGGGTGGCGGCCGTCAGCGAACAGCCCTGAATTCAAGGTGTACTTCGAGGGGGTCGTCAACACGAGCCAGAGCATGACGGAAGCGGTGGAAAGGCTGGGGTACACTCGTCCGCAGTCTGTGCGGTATAACCTGAAGAGATTTGGTATCAAAATCCCAGATCGCTGGTATTCACAGCGAGACCTAAGGCGGTTTGCCGGTGACTCGGGTTTCAGAGAGCACTTCGAGGCCATGGTAAACTCCAGCGCGAACATAACGGATGCAATGGAGAAGATGGGCTATACAGGCCCCACGTCCGTCTGGTACCACATGAAGAAGCTGGGCATCCGCACCCCTGACCGCTGGCATGGGCACCCTCCTGCCACGAGCCATGAGTTTGAAGCTTACTTCGAGAACGTCGTAAAGACCAGCAAGACAGTTGGAGAGGCGGTTCAGAGACTTGGTTATGCGAACCCCTCGGTAGTTCGACATCATCTGAAGAGGCTAGGATTGGAGACGCCGCCTCAATGGGGGCTGAAGCCTGGCGTCAGCAAGCAGCGTCGAGCACTTGTGCCAGAGGTGATTATTGAAACCGAACGTGAAAGGGTCCAGGTGGCCACACTGCACCAGGGGGAGGGCTGTCTCTAGGCGCACTACTTACAGCAATCAGACGAGGCGAGCCTTCAACTTCGTATCGGGATGACGGATTCGGCTCCCATCTTCAGGTTCTGCGACTCTTGCGGCGTAAGGCGACCAAAGAGGCCCGCTCCAAGGGACCCTCCTTGGAAGCCGATGTGGATAGGCGTGGTTGATGGTCTCAGGGCCTACCGAGTGGTGCAAGAAATTCTTCCTTTCCTTGGTGGTCAGAAACTAGAAGAAGCGAAGCGGGCGCTGGAGTTCTTCGCTCCTGATGGACGTCGGGAAGGTCGATATGGAGCGTACGACGTCTGGCCTGCTGATGAGTTCCCTTTGAGGAAGCGGAGCCTTGCCAGTTACGCGCGGATGATGATGGCGAAGAATGCCGGCTTGGACTTGGCTTTGTCTAATGGGAATCCGACTTCGCGGTTGGATAGGACCTGCATGAGAATTGCCGATGTGCTACTCGACATAATCCCGGAAGGGCTGGGGCTCGCCGAAATCATGGATCGTTCAGGAGCCTCCTGGACCGCGGCAATTCATCATTTGAAGCACCTCGAGGACAACTCTCTCGTCGCGAGGGAGAAGGTTCACCAGAAGGTAGGGCCGAGGTTACTTTTCAGGGCGCTCCACAGACTTGTTGAGGTAAGAGAGCTTGGTTGGGTTCCTGATACGCTCGACCAGCCTCCTGAGCGTGAGCCGGGATTTACGGCGTCTCCTTGAGCCTTGAGCCATGAAACTTAATTAGGGGTTTTCGAAACGCGGCCGTCCAGGAGTGATTCAAAGGTGCGTGGGGCCAACTACAGAACTATCAAGTCGCAACCGCGGACTAGCAAGAAATACATCCCTGGAGCGCCTAATCCGAAGGTGGCGAGATTTACTACGGGAAAGTTCAGGCAAGACTATGACTATCAACTCAAGCTAGTTTCGGACGGCAGAGTGCAAATCAGGCACAACGCGCTGGAGGCAGCGAGGGTCGCGGCCAGCAAAAAGGTACAAATATTGGGGGAAGAAGGGTTTTATTTGAAGGTTGTTACATATCCACATGCCATTCTTTCCGAGAACAAAATGATAGCGACCGCTGGGGCTGACCGTCTGCAAGAAGGCATGCGGAAGGCATATGGTAAGCCCATCGGACTCGCAGCTAGGGTAGACCACGGGAGCGTCATCTTCGAGATGCGTGTCGTGAAGGAGAACCTCGACAAGGCCAAGTTGGCGATGTGGGCGGCGGGCACCAAACTGCCCATGAGGACCCATACTGAGATCATCAAACTGGAGAAGCCGGTAGCTGTTCCAGCCCAAGGCTAAGTGCCGAGAGGATGCCCGCATGACCCTTAGAATCGATGAGGCGGAAGTCTTCAGGATTATCGATGAGAGGAAACCCAAGGGGATAGTCATCAGCACCCCCGGTGGTCTGATACGACAGACTCGTGAACTCATCGACAAGATCAGGTCAATCTACGGTGTCCCTTGTATGCTCATTGGTGATACGTGCTACGGTATCTGTGATACGGTAGACGGAGACGTGGAGAGGTTGGATGCAGACCTCGCATTCAACATCGGTCATAATGCAACGGTCGAACGCATCGGCGATTACACCTACTTGATTGAGGCCAAGGACGATGTGAAGTTTGATTCTGTTATTGAGAGGGCTATTCCAATCATGAGAGGGTACAGGAAGATCGGACTCGCGACATTCAGCCAGCACCTGGACGAGTTGGAACCGGTCAAGAAGAGGTTGGAAGCAGCAGGCTTTGATGTAAGTACCGGAAGAGAGAACAGCCTCTTGCGCGAGAGCCAGATATTCGGATGTGACTTCTCGACGGTCTATCCAATCAAGGATGAAGTAGATGCGTTCTGCTTCTTGGGAGAGAGTGAGTTCCACGCGGTCGGGTTGGCCCTCTCTACTGACAAGCCGACTTACCTGCTCGACCCATACTTGGATGAGGTGCGGGACATGAAGGCTGAGGCTGAAGAGAGGAGAAGGCGCGCTATTCTATCCGTCTACAAGGCTCTCGATGCGAGTGTATTCGGAGTAATAACAGGCATGAAGGAGGGACAGAAGATGCTCGGGAGATCGAAGTGGATAACCAAGAGACTGGAGATGCACGGCAGGAAGGTTGTCCAGTTCGCCATGCGCGAGATAACTGCCGAGAGGTTGGCTCCGTACAGGGATATCGACGCCTTTGTCCAGACCGCGTGTCCAAGGATTTCAATAGATGGTTTCACCTTCGACAGACCCGTTCTGTCAATTCCGCAGGCAGACGCTCTCGTCAGGCTGCTCGAAGGGAGGGAGGTGGGTGAATTCTTGCAGAGGCCGAAGTGGATAGAGCTCACGATGGGTCGCGTCAGGAGGTCGTAGTGTTGGCTAGAGACGTCAAGAAGATCGCGCTGCCAGGGGACACCGTCGCAGTGCCCGAAGAGTTCCTTGCTGGGAAGAACGTCTACGAATCCGTCGATGCGATCAAAGCGCTGCTTACGGGGAAGGTTGTAAGGGACATTTCAAAACGAGAGGTGAGGGTCGAGTCACTCGCCTCCAGGAAGATACCGGCGGTCGGGGATCTTGTCATGGGACAGATAGAAGCCGCCCAGTCGAGTTCTGCGAACATGAAGATCTACTACCTGAACGGGAAGAAGGTGGAGGGCGGTTTCTCTGCGATGCTCTTCCTGAGGGACAGCAGGGCTGGTCGGGGCGCGAGAAGGACTCAGGTCAAGCTTGGAGACCTTGTCAGGGCGAAGGTCGTGAGCACTCTAAACGGCATAATCCAACTATCGATTGACGATGCGCACACAGGCGTGGTATTCTCACTCTGCAGCAACTGTGGGAGGCCCTTGATGAGGGAGAATGGAAGGGCGAAATGCTTGGAGTGCGGGAATGTCGAAGAAAGAAAGTTCTCTGACGATTTCGGTCGGGAAACGATAGAGCCCTGAGGCTCGGTCATGGTCTCGACCGGGAGATATCTCGAACCGAGCCACAATTCTGGAGGTATTCTTATTAACTCGTCATAAAGGCACGTTGCGAAAATGCAGGTTCAAGTATCGCATGAGGATGAGAAGGCCTTCACTGTTGAGGTGGCAGGTGAGGATTACTCGCTGGCCGAGATCATCCATCACGAGCTCCTGAACGAGAAGAACGTAACCTTCGCAGGCGTTGTTCCGCCGCACCCGCTCATCAAGCGAATTGTCCTCAAGGTGAGGGCGCAGAGGATAAAGCCAGAGAAGGCCTTCATCTCTAGCTTGGAGAGCGCGGGGAACACGGTTCATGAGCTGCTTGAAACCCTCTCCAAAGCCTTCAGCGGTGGAGCTGGATGAAGTTCTGCCCGAAGTGTGGAACGAGACTTAAGCTAAAACAAATGAGAACGGCGCGCGGGACATCAATAACATACCTCTGCGATAATTGTGGTTATTCGGATAAGGCTGGCAGGAGTGTTACACAGGCAACGGAGGAGGAGCTGGTAGAGGCACCTCCAATCAAGGTCGTGGGCGAGAAGGAAGGGAAGCTGACCATGCTCCCCACAACGAAGATCGAATGTCCACGGTGCGGTCATGACGAAGCGATGTGGTGGTTCTTGCAGACTAGGAGCGGCGACGAACCCCCTACGCAATTCTACAGGTGCGTCAAGTGCAACCACACCTGGAGAAGCTACTCATAGGTTCAGGTTAGAAGCGCGTCCCCGTTGGCGACGAAAACTTCTGCGTTTGCTGCTGGGACAATCGCAAGGTCGTGGACCCTGAATGGTCCATACCTCTTCAGGTCGAAACCCATGATCTCCCCAACGTCTCTGAGGAAGCGGACGGTGACTTTCTTTGACATCACCTCCTTCTGAGCCAGCGCGAAGAATGAGGGGTATCCACTCATGATGGCGCTGATGAACTTGCCCTCCCTTGTCTTGAACTCGGAGTGTAGTCCGTAAACATATTTCTCCTCTGGGAGCAAATCGGTCGTCGTCTCTGCTTTCTTTGCTTTTCCCAGTCTCAGCCTGAGTAGCTGGCTGACCATTCCTTGTAGGATCGTCGCTTGTTTCCTGAGCAGTCTGCTCTGCAGGTCTTCTCCGTTCGAGTTGGAGATCCTACGAAGGTTCTGCATGTGTGATGCCAGTTTGGAGTAGGTATCACTTGGAATCTTGACAGGCCTCTCGGATTGCTCCTCAGTTTCCAGCTGCCGTTTGAGTGATTCGAGCACACTCTCTGCCATGCTTGTCACGCCCTTGCCAGGCCCTTCGCCATGAGGTAGACCGCTGCGTAGGTTGGAATCTTGACGGTCTCCGCATTATGGGGACCGAAGTTCGATCCTTTCATTTCGAACTTCGGGCAGAAGTTGACGAAAATCTCCACTTCCTCGTCGCCGAGGACGACCGGGTCAACTTGGGGATTAAAGCTCTCGAGCACCTCGACCCTTTTCTTCAGCATGCCACTGCTTCCGTGCAGGGTCCCGGCCATCCTAAAAATCCTGTGTATGTCCGTTGTAACTGACTGGTCGATTAGGGCGGAGTTCCTCTCAACTGCGTCGTTGAATAGTCTCTTGGACACGCCCCGACCACGTTCAATGGAAGAGAGGGCCTTGTTTATGCGCCCCTCCCAGCCAAATCCGTCTCTGTGTGTTGCCGCGTAGCCTCTTGCCAGATACTTTTGGACATTTATTCCGATGCCCCTCACGTAGTTGGCAATTTCAGCTCTCGCTTGCGTATCGAACGACTCGAATCTTGTATCGTAAACGTGGATGTGGTAGCCGCGATTGCCTGAGAAGTAGACTTTCACGTTGCTTGGAGCGACACCGAAGTCTTTGGAGAGAAAATCTATCAAGCGGTAGGCGTGTTCTTTGACCAGTTCTAGGCACTCGTTGCAGACCCAGCTCAGCTCGGTTGTGTTGCTAGAATGGCACTTCGGGCATTCGTTTGGTCTGGGGAGCCTGCCGCTCCTGTTGCAGTTCTGGCAGTACGATCTGTTGTGCCTCGCCTTGCATGCCGAGGGTATCGAATCGGCATCGATGTCGAAGATCAACTCGGCGCCCTTCCATCCCTTCTCGTCCATGGGGAGCGAGGGGTCAGAGTAGGTTGCGTTCGAGCAGTAGACCGACGAAGGCGCCTGTCGAATCAACTCGGCCTCTAGTGCCCCGGTGGTCTTGAAAGTCAGGTGACGGACCATCCCTCCTCCGAAGGGAATGTAGCCAAATTCTCTCTCCTGAATCTTAGCAGGGAATTCTATCTGCTGTGAATTCTTGAAGTAATACTCTTTGTAGACCTTCTTGAGAAAGCTTGTGGTCTTCTCATCCATTAATTCTTACTTCCAGACCTCAAGTTTCAGTCTCCTCTTAAGGATAAGGGATTCGAAACCCTTCGTACGGGTTCAATGAGATTCGTCCCCGAGTAAGCTGGTTGGCAAGGCATCAGAGCATGAGGGCGCCGCCCGTTATGTTGATGGCTTGGCCCGTCATGTAACCCGCGTCATCGGAGGCGAGGAAGGTAACGAGCCCGGCCACATCCTCAGGCGTCCCAATTCTTCCGAGCGGAATCTTCGCTACGATCTCCCGCTCTATCGCTCTCTTCGACCTGTGAGTTAAGGCGGCCGTCTCCCGGTTGACCTTCTCGAGCAGTGGTGTCTCGATCCAGCCCGGACACACGGAATTCACCCTTATCCCGTAAGGGGCGAGCTCATGGGCTAGGTTCTTCGTCAGTCCGATGACCGCGTGCTTGGCTGCCACATACACTCCCGAGTAGGGGTCGCCGACCTTGCCACAATCCGAAGCAATGTTCACGATGCACCCGGACCTTCTCTTGATCATGCCCCTTGCTACGATGGTGGACCAGAGGAACGTCGTCTTGGCATTGACATCCATGAGCGAGTACCAGTCCTCCTCACGGGTCACCATCAGCGGCGCGACAGGACAGTATCCTACGTTGTTCACCAACACGTCGATCTTGCTGAATTTCTTCAGGGCGCTTGTGATTGTGTGTCTGGCATGCGAAATGTTTGTCGCGTCGGCTCTCAAACTCGTTACCCTTCCACCTGTGCTCTTGATCTCCTTCGCCACACTTTCGGCGGACCCCTTGTTGATATCTACCACAAGGGTCTGGGCCCCCTCTGCGGCGAACCGTAACGCGATACCCCTCCCGATCCCGGAACCAGCTCCCGTCACGAGCACCACTTTGTCGCGGAAACGCTCGAACAGCATCTTCTCACTCATCGAGTGATTGGAAGTTAGGGAGTAAAAAATCCTCTGCTCGGGAGTGGTGGTTGACTAGGTTCTTCGATTCGGTTCACCATGGAAGAGACGCTTATTAGCTGGTCTTTGCCGCTGGAGGCACTGAATCGTGTATGCAGTCCTTGACGCTCGAAGAGCTCGTAGACGCGATAAGGGCGCTGAGCCCAGAGGAGAGAAGGGATAGGGCACAGGAAGCAGCGAGAGTGAGATACGAGCTTGAAAGAGGCGGACTTAAGGCGCGTCTGCGAAGGCTTCCAAGAGATTGAAACGGATCTTGCGTTCGAGGTTCTGGACGCGTGGCGCGAGAGGAAGCTTGAGATCTTCGTCGGAGCGCTAGACAACCTCAGGATTCTCCACGAAATTGCACGAGATTTATGCAAAGGGCTGTGAAAGAACTGTCATTGGCGACAAATGACAATCAATCTTTATTATCTCTCTCTGTCGAACCTGCATAAAGGCGAATATCTCTAGCATGTTTCTTGCTAAGACGGCTACAAATTCGGAATGGCGAGCTGTGGCCTCTGCGATTAAGACGCTCGTCGAGGAAGCGACTTTCGAGGCGACGAGCGAGAATCTCATCTTCCGCGCGATGGACCCGTCTCATATCGCTCTTATTGACCTCCCTTGGCCAAATATCGCTTTCGAAAGATATGAGTGCGACAAGCCCTTCAAATTCAGCATTAGAGTCGAGGACTTTGTCAAGCTGATAGGAAGAAGTGATACTAAGGACAGCGTGGAGATTTCCTCCACGGAAGAGGACGCGCTTCTTCTGAGACTCATGAATGGTTACAAGCGAGAGTTCAAGATCCACCTAATAGAGAGCACCATGAGCACGGCTCCACTGCCGAAGCTCGACCTTGACGCGAAGGTTCTCATGAGTAAGGCGGTCTTCGAGAAAGTGCTCAGTGATATATCAGTTGTCGCTGATCAGGTGAGCATACACGCACTCCAGGAGAATATTTCATTTTCCGGAAAGAGTGACATAGGTGCCGCGACAGTCCAGCTGGACAAGAACGGCGCCGACATCCTCGAACTCGAAGTGAAAGAGGAGTGCAAGTCGACGTACAATATCGATTATTTGTTAGGAATTGCGAAGGCCATAGGGAGTGCATCAGACACAGTAAGTTGCGAGTACGCCTCGAAGAAACCTGTTTTGCTTCAGTTCAAGCTCAACGAGCAGGGCGCGGTAGTGCGATACTTCTTAGCTCCCCGCATAAGCGAATAATTTTTTAACTTGTAGTTAAGAACGCGATAGTTCTCTCAATTCACCTGGGGTTACTGGTAACCGGGTTCAAATCCCGGCGACTGCGCCTATTTGCTACAGCATGAATCTGGAAATTGTCAAACTGTCAACTTATCTTTATGAGATGGGGCTAATACGAGAGTATAACTACAAGGTAAGACTTATTACTTTCAGTTAATACCATCGAGAACCATGAGACTGAAAGCCAAGGTGGGCCCAAAGGGACAGGCAGTAATCCCGAAGGAAGTGCGTGACATTCTGGGCATAGCCCCTGGAGATGAAGTCATCTTTGAGGTCGGGGATAAGGAAGCCAAGATAAAGCCGGCAGGACGAACTTCAAGCGTTTCGGAGCTCACAGAGATTGTCCCGAAGAAAGACAAACTCTCAAAGGATGTTGATGTCAAGAAGCTCATACTTTCAGAGACGATAGAGAGGTAGATGCAATAGATGGTCTACCTAGACTCCAACGTCTTTGTCTATGCGGTAACTCATGATCCTGCCAGTAACAAGAAGGCCAAGAAAGCAATAAGCATTCTTAGAGATGTAGAAGAAAGTAGAACGAGAGGGGTGACGTCTCTTCTCACCTGGGATGAGTTGGCCTGGGTTGTCTCGAGACTGGAGGGAAGGGAGGCGGGCATTCGGGCTGGCGCCACATTCCTGAAGCTCCAAAACCTCACCCTGCTCGCGGTAAGTCTTTCAATGATGATCAGAGCCCAAGAGCTGATTGAGAGATATCAGCTAAAGCCGCGGGATGCAATTCACGTCTCAACTGCATTAACAGCCGGAGAGAGGGAGATAATCAGCGACGATGCCGAACTTGACATAGTCAGGGAGATAAGAAGACGGCCTCTGGGCTAGTGTCCGGGTTTCAACCATCGAAAAGAGGATGATAGGCGTTTTCCCAGGGGAGGAGTTAGAGCAGGATGAGGCGAAACAAGGAACCAGCGAGATATCTCAGTAGATTGGCATTCGACCTCTGACTCATGAAGCTTGTTCACGTGAGGCTAACTCGTCTTCTCTGATATGGCGTGGTTAGCCTAGCGGTCGATCCGTTGATCATGCTTACTTCGTCAGATTGACAGGACGCCGCAACAACCGGACTCAGAAAACCCGTACTTTTGCGTGAGGAAGAAATTTAAAAAAGTCTCTATCTCTTGTCCAAATGTTTCCATCGTACCTCTTCACGCAAGATGCTATTAGGGCATCAA
>JACPTA010000193.1 GCA_016193005.1 Nitrososphaerota archaeon
CCGTTCGAAGAAGCGGAGGAGCCTCTCAGCTGGCAGCAGGCGCTAGCGGAAGACCCAGCCTACTACATGGACACAGAGGCAGGGCGCCAGGAACTTGCGACGATGATACGCAAGGAATCCGCGAGGCTGATAGAGGAGCTCGGCAAGTCCGTCAAGAGGACGCGTGAGATAATCTGGCTCTCGAGGTGGTGCAAGGAGTGCAAGTTCTTTGAACAGAACGGCTCGAAGGTTCACTGCAGGCGATGGGATGTCAGGATTGTGAAGCCCTTCTACGGCAAGGCGGTTTGGTCGAAGGTTCCTGCAAAGCACAGGGAGGACGAGAAGGAGCTGGTTGTCAGCGACATAGACTGGAACAAGAAATGGAAGGAAATCTCGGACACGATCGTCGAGTGGGCTGTCGACAAGGTGAACGGCGGTGTACCGTACTTCTGCTTCACTTCTCAGTGAGATTTCGTTCGGGAAAAGTGCTTCCTCCAAATCGTGTTTCTCTGCGTCCGCATGACTTGTTCGCGTTTGCTCAAATCCGGCGAAGGGCGAGTTCTCCGCACCCCAGCTCCTTCTGTATCTGAAGTATGCTGGAAAGGAGGACGATGTCCACGTTCAACAAATCTGGCTCCGTGTCTGCATGACGCACGACTCTCTTCTTCAGACTCGGGACCATTCTACCGAATAAAGTACAAAGCGCTCTATCGTCTTCGCTCATGCTTCAGCCCCAGACCTGCTCGCTCAACCCTATCCATCCACTTTTCAAACTCACGATCAGAGAGCTGAAGTATTCTTTGGACTCCCTCGGCTTCCTTCTCCACAGATTTCCTCCGGCTCACAACGTGTCGTTTCTGCATGTCAACTGTATAAGGGTTATTAGCTAATGGCTTGACACAGAATCTGATACACCGGTTCTATCTCGTTGATTCTTACCAGTAGGAGTCATCTTACCGTTATTTGCACGAATTGCCTCAGAAGAACCTCTTCCCTAGATAAGCTCACGAATCTCTGTGAGAGCGAGACCTACTATCGAACCGCCGACACTCCGCACCATCTCAGAATCATGTCTGCGTATACCTTGCAGCAGTCTATTACCTGGTTTATTGGGACATACTCGTTGTTGCCATGCACACCCATGTCGAGTGAGCCCGGACCGAAGATCACGCCCTGCTGCCCCTTCTTCCTCATCCATGCAACGTCCGCCACCGCTGTGAAGGCACCCCACTGCGATTCGCGCTTGAGAGCAGACTCGTACGACTCTGCGAGGGCGACCACGCCGGGGTGGTCCACGGGCAGCTCGTAGGACGGCCAGTACTGAGGGAAGTCCGCGGCGGGAACCTCCAGTAATGGTGGATGATCTCTGAGCCAATCATCGTTTCTCGCGATATTGTCGATAAACGTCCTAATCTCTGCGACAGAGTCTTCGAATGACTCTTCCGGGCTCGTCCACACGTTGTACAGCACCTCACAGTTCTCGGGGAGAGCAGCTAGGAACTCACCTCCGATTATCTTGGTAGCGGTGAGGTTTGATGCACCGAGTGGCACCAGCTTGTGCTTCTTTCTGTGAGTCCACTCCCTCTCTAGTTCCTGGAAGGCGGTGAGAAACTTGACCATCTTATCTATCGCACTGACGCCCGGAATCTCTCTGCCGTCCGCCTGAGGCAAGATTACCTTGTACCTCATGCAGGTATGAATCGGCTTACCGATTATCTTCAATCTGAAGAAGTAGACCCCTACTCCAACAGGGCAGATCTTTCCGTCCGTCGCTTCGGTGTTGATCAGAAAGTCGGCCTTATATCCGCGGTCAATCACGGCGTCCGGACCAATCTCGTGCTTGCCCGACTCTTCAGCAATCGAATGAGTATCGTAAACACTCCCACCTAGCGTTATGCCCTCCTCGGCGATGATTCTCGTCGCCCAGATTGTCGCGGCATTCCCACTCTTCATGTCCGTGGCTCCCCTCCCCCAAATCTTTCCATCCCTCACTTGGCCGCCCCACGGGTCGACGTTCCATCGTAGTAGGGAAGACTTCGGCACGGGGACGACGTCAGAATGCCCATTGAACATGAGCGATTTGCCGTCTCCTTTTCCGTTTAGGACCGCGACGACGTTGGGTCTGTCCTTCGCTACCTCCCAATAGTCAACCTTATCATAGATCCCCCATGAAGTAAGTTGGTCCCGCATCCACTCCATGCAGGGCTTCTCGTTCCCTCCCTCCTCCCAGTCGGGGTTAACAGACTTGTGCCTGATGTACTCAGCAAGAAAATCAACTATCTCGGCTCTCCTTTTCTCTATGGCTGAGTGAACAAGATTTCTCAGTCCTTCCATACGCGCTTGGTCTAAGACTTGCATCTGAAGCCAAGTAAAGTTTGCACTCTCCGATAATTTAATGTTTTCGACCTTTGGTACGTTACCTGAGTTTCGTGCCAAAACCTGAGCTAATAAGAACCAATAATCTCGTTGATAGGTAAGGCTTGGCCTATAGAAACTAGTAATCACCTTCTCTTGTCAGTCGAGTGTTGAGTAAGATACTAGCTTAAATCAGGTTCGTAGAAAATTGTCAGAAGGACGATGCGATGGGAATTGAAAGTCTCGACTGAACCAAAGAGGATACTTGACAAGCAACGAGCACACTGGGAAAAGACGTTCACGGAATACCCGAACCTGTATGGCCTCAAACCAAGTTATTCTGCCAAGAAGGCTGCGGAGATGTTCAGGCTAGAGGGCCTAAACAAGATCCTTGAGCTTGGCGGAGGACAGGGAAGAGATACAATCTTCTTTGCGAAGAACAATCTGCGTGTGTGGACGTTAGAGTACACGAAGAAGGGAGCGGATGCGATAAAGAGGAAGGCCGAGCAAGCAGGACTGAACGGGGATATAGCGGTGATGAGACGTAACGCGAGAGAGCCGCTACCATTCGGCAATGAATCCTTCGACGCCTGCTACTCACACATGCTCTACTGCATGGCGCTAACGACGCGAGAGCTCGAGTCTCTCGCCAAGGAAGTCAGAAGAGTGGTGAGGCCCCGCGGTCTGAGCATCTACACGGCCAGAAACACCGATGACAAGCACTACGGAAAGGGAATCCACAGGGGAGAGGACATGTACGAAGTTGACGGGTTCATCGTCCATTTCTTCAGCATGGAAAAGGTGAAACATC
>JACPTA010000005.1 GCA_016193005.1 Nitrososphaerota archaeon
CGTTCGAATTCATCACCATCACCCTCTACACACAGTGAATTAATTTTTCACCTCATCCGGAAAGGGCTCTCGCCGAGAGCTTCCCGACTGCCTGCGCGAGAGTAATCTTCCGGTCGGTCACTTGCTCGGCCAGTCTTCCAATCAATTCGGAGTCCACAGCGTCTTCGAAGCTCGCCAGAACCCTATGTTTCGCTAGTTCAACCATCATTCCACTGATGCTCTTCAGCCTCATCTCCCTTCCATCCCTCCCATTGAACTTCGCCCTCAGCGCCTCCACCGCCTTCATCAGCTGGTCCATCCCTTCCCCAGTAACGGCCGACACCCTCACGACCTGCCTCCTCTCCTTCGAGTTTCTCACCATGGCCAGAAGGTGGAGCGCGATTTGCCCCGCCCCGTCCAGGTCGGACTTGTTCACGACATAGATGTCTCCAACCTCCATCAGCCCCGCCTTCGAGACCTGCACGTCGTCGCCGCTCGAGGGCATCAGGACAACGGCCACCCCGTGCGCGATTCTCGCTATCTCCACATCTGCCTGTCCTATTCCAACAGTCTCGACAAAGACTAGGTCGGCTCCCCATGCCTCGACCATCCGGATTGCGTCAGTCACGGCAGCCGAGAGACCCCCTGACCAACCGCGCGAGGCCATGCTCCTGATGAACACCATATCATCCGTCGCAAAATCAGCCATGCGTATTCTGTCCCCGAGTAGCGCTCCCCCCGTGATGGGGCTCGACGGGTCAATCGCGATCACCCCTACTCTCAAGCCCTTCTTCCGATAGCTTGCGACAAGCTTGTCCACGAGCGTGCTCTTCCCGGTCCCCGGAGGCCCGGTGATGCCTAGGACGAAGGAGGTCCCCGCCCTCTCTCCTAGGCGTGCAAGCAGTTCTCTGGCTCCATTCTCCCTGTTCTCGACGAGCGTGATCGCCCTCGCTAGGGCTCTCCTGTCACCCTTCATCACCGATCGGGCAAGAGAAGCAAGATTCACTGAGGGGAGCCACCTTTGAAATATCTGACAAGCCCCCGGCCGCTCTTGACGGCGTCCCCCTCCTTGACCAGAATCTCGCCGACGATTGCGTCTCTGTCGGACATGAGAATGGTCTCCATCTTCATCGACTCGAGTATAACGACAGGGTCTCCGGACCTTACGCTCTGACCCTCCTTTACCATGACAGAAACTACCCTTCCTGGCATCGGTGAGTTCAGACAATCCTCCTCTGTCGAACTCTTCTGCGACCTCTTCGCGAGCCGGTCGAACTTTGGAAGCGACCTCTGAAACTTGATGAGTTCGTCCCCAACCCTCAGCGTCATGGATGACTCGGTCTGCTCCTCCAGCCTCACATTCAAGGCCCTTCCATTGAGGTAGGCCCTTAGCAGGTCCTCCCCATCTATCCTCTCTATCCTGACCCTGTACGTCTCCCCCTCAATCCTCACATGGATATCTTCTCCGACCTTCTCAGCATCAACGATGAAACTGCTTTCGTCGGCGTAGAGCTCAAAGTGCGTCGTAGAATCTGGCACCCCCCACTTTGCTCTCCGCAGAGGCTACCCTCAACTCATGGCGACTCTCCAGCCTCACCTTCTTGCCCATCCCCTGGACCATGATCGCTGCCGCTATCGCCACTCCTTCCTTCAGGAGGCGATGTCGCTCCTTCTCGACCCGTTCAACCAGAGTTTCAACTACAAAGTTCCTCTCCAGAAAATCAGTATCCAAGTTCCACGCGCGGAAATCACTGTGCGCTACGAGCTCTTTGTGAAGCGGTATCGTCGTCTTCAACCCACCTATATGGAATTCCTCCAGGGCGGGCAACATTCGCCTCCTCGCTTCTTCCAAATCTCTGCCCCAGGTGATTAGCTTGGCTATCAACGAGTCGTAGTACTCTGGGATGTGGCACCCCTCGTAGAGTGCGGTGTCTACCCTCACACCTGGTCCCGTCGGGAGGACCAGGCTCTCAACGGTGCCGACGGACGGAGCGAACCCAGCCGTCGGATCCTCAGCGTTGACCCTGCACTGCATCGCTGCGCCCCTGGGCACCACGCTCCCTTGCGAGTATGCCATACTTTCGCCAGAGGCGATTGCTAGCTGCTGCTCTACCAAGTCCATCCCAGTCACAAACTCAGTCACTGGATGCTCCACTTGCAGCCTCGGGTTTACTTCGGTGAAATAGAAGTTTCCTACGCCGTCCGTGAGGAACTCAACGGTACCAGCGTTCTCATAATCCACACTCCTGGCGACCGTTATGGCGAATTCTCCGACTCTCTTCCTTGTGTCCTCCTCGACCATCGGGCTCGGAGTGAGCTCCAAAAGCTTCTGGTGCCTTCTCTGAATGCTGCACTCCCTTTCGCCCAGATGGATTGTCTTCCCCTTCCCGTCGGAGAGTATCTGGAACTCGACGTGCCTTGCCGGTCTGACGAGCTTCTCTATGTACATCCCCGCCCTCCCGAACGCTCCCCTCGCCTCACTCAGAGCTCTCTCGAAATTCTCCCTCAGGTCCTGCCTATTCTTCGCCTCTCTTATTCCCCTTCCTCCACCCCCGAAGGCGGACTTCAGCATGACTGGGTAACCCATCTCGTTAGCAACTCGCTCTGCTTCTGCTGCATCGTCGATTACATCCTCTATGCCCGGAATCACGGGCACCCCCTCCTTCCGCGCGATTCTCTTGCAGTCCACCTTGTTTCCCGTTATCGAGAGGGTCCTCGAACTGGGCCCCACGAACTTTATGCCTGACTCTTCACAGGCTGCTGCAAAGTTCCAGTTCTCCGATATGAAGCCGTAGCCAGGATGAACTGCATCGACTCCGCTCTCCTCTGCAACGCGCATCATTCTCTCTACGTTCAGGTAGCTCTCTCCTGGCTGTGGAGGGCCAATCCTGAACGCCTGGTCTGCCAGCTTGACGTGGAGCGCATCGTTATCCGCATCAGAGTATATCGCTACAGTTTTGATCCCCAATAGCTTGCATGTCCTTATCACCCTGACCGCTATCTCGCCTCTATTTGCTATGAGAATTTTCTTGAACATTGAAGGATCTACAACTGGATGTTCCCGTGCTTCTTGGGAGGCCTGAATTCCTTCTTGTTCTTGAGTGAGGAGAGAGCAGCTACGAGCATCTGCCTAGTCATCGCCGGGTCGATGACCTCGTCAATGACCCCCCTGCTAGCAGCAATGTACGGATTTGCAAACTTCTCCCTGTATTCCTTGACCAGCTTATCTCTCGTGCCCTTCGCGTCAGTTGCGCCCTCCATCTCTTTTCGGAAAATTATGTTAATCGCACCCTCAGGCCCCATGACAGCGATCTCGGCTGTGGGCCATGCGTAGTTGATGTCCGCTTTGCTATACTTTGAACCCATGGCGCAATAAGCCCCTCCGTAAGCTTTTCTCGTTATGACAGTGACCTTTGGCACCGTGGCCTCGCAGTAAGCATAGAGCAGCTTACACCCGTGCCTTATCAGCCCTTGGTGCTCCTGGTCCATCCCTGGAAGATAGCCGGGAACGTCCACGAAAGTCACGATTGGGATGTTGAATGCATCACAGAATCTGATGAATCTCGAAGCCTTATTCGAACTATCAACGTCCAGTGACCCAGAAAGGTGTAAAGGCTGGTTAGCTACGAGACCCACACTCTCACCCGCAATCCTCCCAAATCCAACGGTGATGTTCTGAGCCCATCCCGCATGAACCTCAAGGTATTCCCCATTATCAGCGACTTTCCTGATTATCTCGCGCATGTCATACGCTTTGTACAGGTCATCGGGGATGATTTCCCTCAGGTCTTCGTCCCTCCTGTCGGGTGCTTCTTCAGTTCTCACGAAAGGTGGAAGTTCCGAGTTGTTCGAGGGTAGGTAAGCGAGGAGCCTTCGTATCAGCGAGAGGCAATCCTGCTCATTCTCAGTCATAAAGTGAGCCACGCCGCTCTCGGTAGCGTGAACCATTGCTCCTCCGAGGTCTTCGAAGGTTACTTCTTCGGCCAGCGCTGCTTTGACAACATCCGGCCCAGTGACAAACATGTTACCAATCCCCTTCACAATCAAAACAAAATCCATCATTGCAGGGGAGTATACAGCGGCTCCAGCGCATGGCCCCAAAATAGCACTTACCTGAGGAATAACTCCTGACGCTAGGGTGTTCCTGAAGAATATCTCGCTAACAGCAGCTAGGCTCATCACCCCCTCCTGAATTCTTGCTCCACCCGAGTCGTTTATGCCAACGACTGGTGCCCCATTCTTCAGCGCGAGATCCATTACCTTGACTATCTTTCTAACGAGTGCCTCTCCCAACGAGCCCCCAAAGGCGGTGAAATCGTGCGCGTAGACGTACGCAAGCCTACCGTTTATCTGACCATAGCCTGTCACAACTCCATCTCCAAGTGGTCTGCTCTTCTCCAGACCGAAATCCGAGCTCCTATGAGTGACAAACTTGTCCAATTCCTGGAAAGTTCCAGTGTCCAGAAGCATCATTATCCTCTCTCTGGCCGTAAGCTTACCTTTGCGATGCTGTTCCTCCACTCTCTCCTTACCGCCTCCAAGTTCTGCGATTGCATTCATCTCGTCCAGCTTCTTCATCCTGTCATCGATCGGCATGATTCTCACAGCCAACGCGCACACTTCATAAAAAGCCTAATTATTGTCCAAAAACAATTCGTCATTTTGCTACAAATGACCCCCTATCTGGACGAGTGGGCCGCGGTTCAATCCTGAATCTTGCAAACTTGTCAGGAGACAACGTGGATGCGGACCCCCAGCTCGCGTGACTAAGAGGTCCATTGGCGACCAACTCCTTCAAAAATTTCAAGTCCAACTTTATTCAGCAGGGACAAACTTGAAGCCTGGAGTCGCCAAATCTTCGCTGATCATGACCTTCATCCCGATAGAAGCCTCGCCCCCATCGAGCTTGGCAAGCACCTTCACCCCATTCTCAAACTCTGCGATAGCCAAGGTAAGGGGCTTCGGAAAGCCTGGTCTGGTTGCGTTTAGCCTGGTAAAAGTCAATACCTTGCCCGCGCGTAAAGGGGCTTCATGGAAACTGGTGCCCTTACACCTTGAGCAACGAGAATGCCTGGGATATGTTGTGTAGCCACACTTGTCACACCTCAAGGCGTGAGGTCCTGCCAACTCACATCCTCTCCAGTATGCTAACGACCGAATTATTGCCAAACCCTGCAACATTGCATGTCAAGCCCACCTCAGCCTTGACCTGGCGGGCTCCACAACGGCCTTGGAGCTGTTGAGTTATCTCTGCTACCTGAGCCGTGCCCGTTGCGCCTATTGGATGACCCTTCGCCTTCAGACCTCCGCTAGTATTTATCGGAAGAGCACCTCTCCGCGTCGTTTCACCACTCTCCAGAGCCTTCCAGCCCTCTCCTTTCCTGAAGAACCCCAGGTCTTCCGACTGGATTATCTCCATCAGGGTGAACATATCATGAAGCTCAGCTACCTGAATGTCTTTGGGACCTTTCCCAGCCATCTTGTACGCCTTATCTGAAGCGCGCCTAACTGCGTCTAGAACAGTCAGATCCTCCCTCTCGTGAACAACATGGGTGGATGTCGCACCCGCAACACCTCCGATTCGAACAGGCTTTTCCACGAAACTTCTTGCTCGCTCGGCAGGAACTAGGACAATTGCGGCGGCCCCATCCGTTATGGGACAGAAATCATATAGCCTGAGTGGGTCAGCGATAATCGGAGAGGTAAGCACCTGCTCAAGTGTAATTGGTTTTTGAAATTGGGCGTTCGGGTTCAGGTATCCATTCTCGTGGTTCTTTACAGCTACCTTGGCTATTGCCTCCTTGGGCGCCCCATATCTTTCTGTATAATGCCTTGCAGTGAGTCCTGCAAAAGAGAGAAGTGTAGCGCCTTGCCCGTACTCTTCTGCATGAGTCAGACTTGCTATGATATCGGTAGCCCGCTCTGTTGAGACAGAGGTCATCTTTTCTCCTCCGACTGCCAGGGCGAGTTCACTCTGGCCGGAGGCGACAGACATCCAGGCGACATAGAAGGCTGCGCCTCCGCTCCCGCTAGTATTCTCTATCTTACTCGCGAAGGCTGGTTCTAGGGATATTTCACTGACCAACGCGTTGGCTATCCCCGACTTCCCCTCGAACTCTCCGCTTGCCATGTTTCCAACGAAGACCACACCGAAATCTTCGTTGGCAGTCCTCGAGTCGCGGAGAGCTTCAATGGAAGCCTCTGCCATTAGCTGGATAACATTCTCTTCACGCTTGCCAAATTTCGTCAACCCAACGCCGATTATGGCGACATCGCGCATGAGTAGAGCGCGGGTTGAGCGACCTAAAGCCTTTGCCAATCATGCCGATATTGGACCGCTAGATGTCCCAAGGGACGGATGACGATAAGCTGCCTTACCCGATCTCCCTTATCCTCTCGATATCTTCTGCCCGAAGAGTCTCCCTCGAAAGCTCTGTTCTTATCACGAGTGTCCCGTCATCATTTACGTCTTCTGCAGTACAAACGACAACTCCAGTCTTTCGAATCACCTCAATCTTCTTTCCGACTGTTGAAATCCAATCTTTCTTCTTGCTCACCAGTCTGACCCCCCTTCCCCATTCAGCGTAGAGGTGCCCGAAAGATTGCAAAATCTTATCCCTTAGTATTGTTATGTCCATCTTCACCCCTAACTCATCCATCAGAGTTGTAGAATACTTTGCGATTTCTCCTAGTGATCGGCTCGCAAAATTGCAGTTGACACCGAGTCCAAGTATCAAATGCGATGGTATTGTTTCCTTGTAGCCTGCCTCCGCTATGACTCCAGCAACCTTCTTCCCGTGGATGGTGACATCGTTCGGCCATCTGACGAATGGTACAATTCCTGTGTCCTTCTTTATGCCATCGGCAACCGCAAGAGCACCAATCAGTGGCAGCAGCTGGAGTCCAGATTTTCGCTTCGGTCGTAAGATCAACGACATATACAGGCCACCTCGAGGAGAGTACCACTCCCTTCCCATCCGCCCTCTCCCTGAGGCCTGCTCCGAAGCGATAATCACAACACCCTCAGGAGCACCCTCTTTGACAAGTCTACTCGCAACCAGCTGTGTTGAGTCTACCTTGCCAACTTCCCTGAAGGACCAAGAAATTCGAGTTGCCGTTTCTGATCCCCTCTAGCGTCTGAAATCTGGAGGTTAGCGCTCAGCCTGCGGGGGCCTTTTCTTTAAGAGAAGTAAGGCGTCAAAGACCAGTACTGTATCACCCTTCTGATTCATAACGTCATTCTCAAGGGTCAAAAGCCCAAATTTTCCTCTCTCATCCTTCTCCTTGATGGTTATCTTGGCACTCAAGGTGTCTCCGATGTAAACCGGCTTGGTGAAACGGAGGTGGTCAATCCCGTAGAATGCAACGATGGTTCCATCGAAGACACCAGACTTCATCCAGAATCCGTCCGCTATAGAGAGCGTGAGCAGTCCATGCGCAACGCGCCTTCCGAAGATGCCCCGCCTTGAGTAGTCTTCGTCTAGGTGAAGAGGGTTGAAGTCCCCACTCAGCTCCGCAAATAGCTCGATGTCCTTCTCCGTGACATTTCTTGATGGAGTCTTAAAGGTCTCACCTTGCTGAAGATCCTCAAAGTACCTGACCGTCATGGCAACTTGCCTCTCGAACCCTCGAGATAGGAAGTTATCACATTTTCCAGCGCGTCTTGAGGATATCTGGTAGTCAATTCCGAGAATGTGTTCATCCGGCTACGCCTCCGAGGTCATGGTTATATATGGCATTCAATACCAATTAATGTCGGTGGGTTCGATGGCAAAGAAAGACGAAAAGTCGGAAAAGAATATTCAGGATGCTGCGAGGTCCATGTTAGATGCGCAGCTTGGTGTGCTTAGGAAAGCAGCCGTGAGTCAGGCTGAGGTGTTTGGTAGTTTCCTCAGTTCGCTTCAGACCTTCACGGAGTCGGGGGCTGTATTCAAAGCAACCGTACAAAAGGCCGGCAGAATCTCGATACCTGAGGCCGAGAGGCAAGCCCTGAAGATAAAGGAGGGGGACCTTATTCAGGTCATAGTAGTCCCGATCAAGAGGTCCTAGACTATTAATGGTTGCGAATACCATTAAAAGACATTAATTGGTAAGCCTTATATATAGCACTGCCATAGGGTTGGTTGGTAATAAGAATGGTACAAGGACAACCAGGACAAGACCAAGACGCACTGAAGGAATTCAAGAATGCATACCTACAGCTTCTCAACGGCACACTCGAACTCGCTGTCAACCAGCCTGTTGAGTCCGTGAAGAAGATAGTAGATGCGACCATCGAGTCGCAGGGCGAGCTTCTCAGCAGAATCGCCAAGAACGGCGCATCACTCCCCATAAAGGACATTGTGCAGACTAACAGCAAGCTCCTACAATCCTACGGTAAGCAGATTGAGCAGAGCAAAGAGATCGCGAGCAAGACCTGGAGCATACTAACTGATGCGTCGATCGCGTGGCTCAAGGTGGCAACCGAAGCGGAGAAGTCTGCCATCAGCGCGTACGAAGTCTGGTCAAGAACGACAGGGCTTTAAGCCAACGACGAGGCCATCGTGGCCTCCTCCATTATTTTACCGACTTTTCAGCTATCCAATCGGCCACTTGAGGCCAGAATTCTTTGTGTGCCCTTGCGCTTACTGAAAGCCCGATGTGACCCCCTGGAAAGGTCAACAACTTCTTATCTCGACTGGAAACGAGGCGGTTCAGAGGTTTACTCGAGTCAGGGGGCACTAGGTTATCTTGCTCTGCCACCAGATTCAGGAGAGGCATGTTTATGCTCTTTAGACTGACCTTCTTCCCATCCACAATCAACTCATTCTTGGCGAGAAGGTTCTTCTGGTAAAGGTCCTTCAAGAACTGTCTGTATGCTTCCCCAGGTACGTCGGGGCTGTCAAATATCCATTTTTCCATGCGAAGGAAGTTCTCGACAAACTCTCTGTCGCCAATGTTTTCGTAGAACGTAACGTACTTGTCAAACATTAACCGTATCGGGTTGATGAGGAGAAAACCGATGTTCATGAACGACGCGGGAACGTTGCCGAAAGTCTCGACTATCTTGTCCGCATCGATATGCCGAGACCAGACGTTCAGGATCCCGGAGTCAGTTGAGAAGTCTACAGGTGCAGCCTGAGCTATCAGGCTCTTAACCTTCCTAGGCCAGAGTGCTGAGTAGATCACTGAGAATGTCCCACCCATGCAATATCCCTGTAGGTTGACCTTCTCTACAGAGGTGTCATCTCTTACGAAATCGATCGCTGAATCAATGTACTCCAACTGGTCTCCGATGCTCTCATACCTGTCTGATGGTGCTGGGTCTCCCCAGTCGATAACGTAAACATCAATCCCCCTCTCAAGGTACCTCCTTATGACACTCCTGTCCGGCTGCAAGTCTAGTATGTAGTACCTGTTAATCAGGGCGTAGACAACGAGAAGAGGAACACGCAAAGTTTTCTTCTTGAGAGGCTTGTAATGAAGCAGCTTCACTCTCCCATCTTTCCAGACAGTCTCAGAGGGGGCGCTCTCGATCTTGACATCAAGGTTAGCAACTGAAGGCGAACCGCCGAAGCTCAGCATGCCTTCCAAAGTCCTTTTATTCCATTCCGTAAGCGTCCTCTCGATGCTCTTGAGCCATTCACTGTCCATCGTGATTCATCCTCGGCTTCTTCAGCTTGGCTAACCCTCTCACCGACTTCCTCAGCTCATACAGCTCTCTCTGTATTCTGTCAATCTCTGCTCTAGTCGGGATGTTCATTTGAGAAAAGTATCCCTCCATGATTGAGTCATACCTTTGCTTGACCTCAAGAAAGCTTGAGAGCAGTTCTCCGAGTTTGGTTGCGAAGGAATGATCCCTAAGTAAGTTCTCGAATCTTGCCTCAAGCTCTTGAATCCAGACTGTATAGACCAGCTTTCCGTAGCCGCCCTGCCCTACGGTGGGCTTCATGCTCTTGAGGTGCTTGAAAGCACTACTTGCGCCATCCATCCAAGTCTTGGAGAAATCGAGCCAGATGTCCATCCAGTTCTTGTAGAGCCTTGCGTAATCGTTCGCTAGCTCCCAGAACTCCTTGTACTTGACTAATTGCGGTCCAGAGATTCCCTGCATCATCGAAAACGGTGGAAACCAGGGTGCCCTATCAAGGAAGGCTCTGAATCCCTCCATCCAATCGGCTTGGCCAACTTCACCCCCTGCAGGTGTTTCCCTTTGGGGGGATGATGAGAGGAGCCTCTGAGTAGTCTCGAACCAAGTCCTGTAGAGTCTCTCGTAGAATTCAGTTTCCAATTGAGGCTACTCACTCATTATTCTCCCCACGGCCATTATAATTCTTCTGCACAACTCTAATAAGTCATGTTGCCTGGTTTAGAGTTGAATGACTTTTCCCTCAAGCGAGCTGGCAGGAAAAGTCTCGCTCATCACAGGAGCTTCCCGTGGAATAGGTGCAGCGATCGCGATTGCGTTGGCGAAGGCTGGTTCGGAGGTGGTGATCAATTACAGAGGCGAAGAGATGGCAGCTGAGGAGATTGCTTCCACGATTAGAAGTATGGGCAGAAGGGCTGCAAAGTCAAAGTTCGATGTGACGGAGCATGGAGAAGTGCTTCAGGCTGTGGGTAGGATTGCTTCAGAGATGGGGCGGATAGACATTCTAGTCAATAACGCAGGGGTAAGCAGAGACCGGACCCTACTGAAAATGAGCAAGGAGGAATGGGATCAGGTACTGTCAGTAAACTTGGACGGCGTCTTTAACATGACCAAGGCCGTAGTGCCACTCATGGTTGAGCGGAGTTGGGGTAGAATAATCAACATCTCTTCCATAATAGGAATATTGGGCAACATAGGACAGTGCAATTACGCTGCATCCAAAGCTGGTATACTGGGCTTTAGCAAGTCAATCGCAAAGGAGTTGGCTCCCAAGGGGATAACCGTGAATGTTGTAGCGCCAGGGTTCACGGCCACAAGCATGGTTGAATCCCTACCGCAGCGAATCAAAGATGACCTTCTCACGAAGATTCCTATCAGGCGGTTCGCCAGCCCCCAAGAGATAGGAGATTTCGTAGCATATCTTTCGTCGCCGAAGGCTGATTACATAACTGGAGAGGTCTTCCAGATAAGTGGTGGCATGTTCCTCTAAGTTCTAAGTTTTCGAGCGTACACTGTGATGAACGGACTGAAAAGGTTCTTTTCGTAGAAGCCGACTGCAACAACGTTCTGAGTAGGGAACTCCGCTGTGACTAGGTCGACACTTCTTTCTCTAAGCTTCTCCATAACCGCGTTGAGGAGCCTCTCCCCTATTCCCACCCTTCTGTAGCGGGGGACGACATAGAACTCTACAATGTTTCCCATTGGCCTCGAGCCGGAAAAGGAATTACTCTTTACCTCGGCCCTTATGAGACCGACAAGCTTTTGGTCAAGCTTCGCAACAAGAATTATCTTCTCCTTGTCATTCAAATCTACCTTTAGATTCCGTTTGATCTCCTCCACAACCTGTTGATTGAGTTCTATCATCGGCTCGAATTCGCTGTTCAGGGTCCAGAACTTGTGGACAAGCTCGACGGCTGCCTCAAAGTCCTTCGAGTCAAGACTCTCTATTCGTGCACTCATGCATATTTCCCCATGGAATCGGCACTTAAGACTTTTCCAACAATTCGGAGTTGGAGGCACATCTCAAACTATGAGGTGATACCATCGAATTGCGAGAGCTTCCGTGAACGCCATAACTCGAGGGAAAGAATAGCATTCTTTATCAGTAGGCCGAGTTACACTTCCACAGAATGCTCAGGTCGGGCAGGGACAGTTACTGGAGAAGCAAGGCAAGAGACTACGCCGCCAAGAGAAAGAATAGGGGGAGCCTCTACAGCCCAAGAGCAATCCGTGATATTCAGAAGGGTTTGGAGCAATGGAGAAGGGAGGTGTACAAGCCATGGGTCGAAAGAGCGCCAGAGCAGAAGGCCGACCCCCAGACCGCCTCCGGGATACAGTTGAAACCCGTCTTCTTCCCCACCGATGTGAAGGAACAGGATTACTCGGACAGTGGCTTTCCAGGCGTGTTTCCCTACCTCAGGGGTGTCTATCCCAACATGTACCGCGGGAGACTTTGGACGATGAGAATGTTTTCTGGCTTCGGGACTCCAGAGGATACCAACCGGAGACTGAAGCTTCTCCTCGACCAGGGAGAAACAGGGCTGAGTGTCGCCTTCGACATGCCCACGCTCTACGGGTATGATTGCGACCATCCAAAGGCCCACGGAGAGGTGGGTAGGTGCGGTGTCAACGTCTCGTCCCTCAAGGATATGCAGGTCATCTTCAACGGCATTCCTCTCGACAAGGTTAGCACCTCGATGACGATAAACGCGCCCGCTGCCGTGCTGACCTGCATGTACGCCGCAGTTGCCGAGAAGCAGAAGATACCCCTTCCATCCTTGAAAGGCACGGTCCAGACCGACATGCTGAAGGAATTCATCGCTCAGAAGGAGTGGGTCTACCCGCCAGAAGCTCATCTTCGAATCGTCCGAGACCTCATGGTCTACTGCACAAGGAACATGCCTCAGTGGAACTACGTGAGCATCAGCGGCTACCACATCAGAGAGGCCGGTTCAAGTGCGGTTCAAGAACTGGCGTTTACCCTCGCGGATGGCTTCGGCTACGTCGAACTTGGGATGGAAGCCGGCCTCAAGGTCGACGAATTTGCCCCTCGTCTCAGCTTCTTCTTCAACAGCACGATGGATTTCTTCGAGGAGATAGCAAAGTTCAGGGCTGCAAGAAGGATTTGGGCGAAGGTGCTCAGGGAGAGGTACAAGGCGAGGAGTCCGAGGAGCCTTCTGATGAGGTTCCACACCCAGACATCGGGCGCGTCGCTGACCTGGCAGCAACCGTTGAACAACATTGTTCGAACAGCCTTGGAATCTTTCGCCGCCGTCTTGGGTGGGACTCAGTCACTTCATACCAATTCATACGACGAGGCGTGGGCGCTTCCAACGGAAAAGGCCGTGGAGATAGCACTTCGCACCCAGCAGATAATAGCTGAAGAGACAGGCGTGACGAACGTCGTCGACCCACTGGGTGGTTCTTACTATCTTGAATGGCTTACAGAAAGCCTGGAGGAGGAGGCGTACAAGTACTTCGACAGGATAGACTCCGCTGGAGGCATACTGAAGGCGATAAAGTCGGGCTACCTCCAGAGAGAGATAGCTGAGAACTCCTACAGGCTGTCGCAGAGGGTCGAAGATGGCCTTGAGAACGTGGTGGGCGTCAACAAATACGCGGTACAGGAGGAGCGCCCAATCGAGACTCTCAAGATCGACTCCAAGGCCCAGAAGAGGCAGATCGAGAGGCTCAGGAAGATTCGACGCGAGAGGGACGAAGTCAAGGTGCGGGCCCTGCTCGAAAAACTCCGACGCACCTATGAAAGGGACGACCGGAATTCGATCTACCCCATGATGGAAGCTGTGAAGGCGTACGCGACACTCGGCGAGATAGTCGATGTAGGGACGAAGGTGTTCGGCCAGTGGAAGGAACCCGTGTTGATTTAGCTGAGGTCCTGAGAACCTTTTTCTAACCTTTTGGAACTCGAGACCAGCGTGAAGGCTGGCAGTTCCACCACGGCAAAGAGGAAGATCAGGATTCTCGTGGCGAAGCCCGGTTTGGATGGTCACGACAGGGGCATTCTTGTTCTGGCTAGAGCCTTCAGGGACGCCGGGATGGAGGTAATCTACACAGGGTTGCTACCGACTCCTGAACAGGTAGCGCAGGCGGCCGTCGACGAAGATGTTGACGTGGTGGCACTCTCTCTTCTAAACGGCGCCCATATGACCGCCTTCCCTCGCGTGAAGAGGCTCCTAGAACGTAGGGGCGGCAAGGACATCATTGTGGTGGGTGGCGGAATAATCCCAGATGACGATAAGCCGAAGCTCCTGAAGATGGGAATTACGGGTCTATACGGTCCAGGGACATCTTTTGAAGAGATAATCAATCATATCAAGCAAAGGGTAAAGAAGGAGAGATGGAAGGGGAGCAACTGAAGTGGTTGTGCGTTGCTCAAGCAAGACGACTTCTCCAGCCTATCGAAATTCAATTTCGACCTCTCTGACGAGCAGTCGCTAATCCTGGAAAATGTCGACAGGGCCTGTAAGGTAGTAAGACCAGTCGAAGACAGACGTTACCTCGAGCACAAGTACAACGAACAAGTTCGAAAGATATTTGCAGATGCTCACCTGCTTGGCCTGCCCATCTCCCGAAAGTACGGCGACGGGCAGGGGGCTGACATGCTCACCTACGCTCTCACCCTCGAGCGGATAGGCAGGGAAGGAACCGGAGTCAGGACGTTCTTCTCAGGCCACGTCTCTCTCGGCCAGCTTACAGTTCAGCGGTGGGGCAATGAGGATCAGAAGAGCAGGTATCTCGTGCCTGCATCGAAGGGTGAGTCTGTCTTCGCGTTCGCGCTCACGGAGCCGGGGGCGGGGAGCGATCCCGCTTCTCTTCAGACATCTTTCGAGGAAAAGGGTGGGAATTTCACCTTGAACGGCCAGAAAATGTGGATATCCAACGGCTCGGTGGCTGACGCGCTGGTGATCTTCGCTTACCCAAGTGGAAAGAGAGATGGAATGTGCGCCTTCATCGTAGACCGAGGGTCGGAAGGATTCTCGGCGAAAGCAATTGAAAACAAGATGGGGCTCTACTCGTCTGACACAGGGACGATCTATCTCGACAACTGCATCGTCCCGAAGGAGAATCTGCTGGGTCCGCGAGGAAGAGGACTCTCGATAGCGTACTCCGCGCTCATGAGCGGTAGATTGAGCGTGGCCGCTGGTTGTGTCGGGGTGATTCATGACTGCCTCGACGAAGCTGTCAGGTACGCCGGTATCAGGTTCCAGCATGGCAAGCTCATCGGGAAGCATCAGCTCGTTCAGAGGCACATCGGGATCATGGCGACCAACTTGGAAGCCTCGCGCTGGTTGACCCTACGGGCAGCCTATCTAAGGCAGAAATACGAAGAGCAGCCGACAAACCCTAAGCTGAGAGAGGTAGCCGACTCTGAGATTGCCAAGGCGAAATATTTCGCCTCCAACGCAGCGTTCGAGGCCGCGAACAGCGCGGTCCAGGTGATGGGTGCCAACGGATTCTCGCTCGAAAATCGCCCGGGAAGGCACCTTATTGATACTAGGGTGTGCAGGATTTATGAAGGAACAGACGAAATTCTGGAGCAGAAGATTGCGCTGAGTGTCTTGGGCAAGGACTTCGAGGCCTTCTCGTAACGATTCTTCCCA
>JACPTA010000198.1 GCA_016193005.1 Nitrososphaerota archaeon
CCAAAGAGCCAGCTACAGAAGATGCTCGAGGAGGTGGGTGAGATCCGCTCTCGGCTCTCTGGCCGCTCAGTGCTGCCAAAGTGATTGAACGAACGCCTCTTACCCTCTCAATGGGCATCTCTTCGAGAGGGCTCTTGTTGGGTGCGTCCCTCTCCGTGACGAAGACGGCATACCACACTCGCCGACCTCTCGCTTGATGGTGAGGTGTTTGACCATGCCAAGCAGGGGGCGGTGGACGAAGATTCTGACGTAGCCTAGACTCGAGAGGTAGAGACCCTTCCTCGGACTCAGCTTGAACCCTGACTGTGGATATGTCAGAGAGTTGTATCTGTGAGGCTTCTTCCATCTAGGGAACCTCGCTCGTCCCTCGAAGAAGTTCTTGAACGCTCCATGGATGCGGTCACCGACGTTCTGCACCACCTGGCTGTGTATATCTTGCAGTTGATCATCTTGCTTGCGAGCATCCAGCGCGAGTGCCCTGAACCTCGTTAGTGATATTGACTTGTGCTCCTTTCTGTATCTTCTCATGTCCTCGGCCTTCAGGTCGTTGTATAGCTGGCAGAGCAAGAGCATGGAGCGATTGAGCCGCTTCTCCTGTTCAGATTTCGGATAGATTCGGTACCTGAAAGCAGAGAGCACGATCATTAATTAGGATAGATCTGAATATTTAACCGCCAACTCTATTTGTCCAATTGAATAAATTCGGTTGCCTTCTGCCGAACTCACTATAAAGACCTGTAGCGTGGAGTAGATGGTGGTTATCAGTGAACAAGTTCGCGCACATGTCTGACATTCACCTCGGTGCGCATCGAGAGCCGGTCCTCCAGCAGCTAGAGTTGAAGTGTTTCAATCTGGCCATGGACACGTGTGCTGAGCTTGGTCTTGACTTCGTTCTCATCTCGGGTGACCTATTCCACGTCGGGATTCCTGACCTGGGCGTCGTTAACGCCGCCGTCAAGAAGATGAGAGAACTGCAAGAAGAAGGCATCAGGATTTACGCTATTTACGGGAGCCACGACTACAACCCAGCAAGCACCTCCGTGATCGATGTCATAGAGACAGCGGGGCTCCTGACGAACGTCTCAAGATGGAGGGAGCTGAAGGGAAAAGTCCGACTTGACTTCTGCAGGGACCCGAAGACCGGAGCAAAGTTGACTGGCCTCTCAGCTAGAAGGATAGGGCTCGAGAGCAAGCACTACGAGAATCTCGAGAAGCGAAACCTGGAGGAAGAAGATGGTTTCAAGATTTTTGCCTTTCACAGCGGGATCACAGAGCTCAAGCCTCCCCATCTGAGCGAAATGGAGACCATACCCATCTCGTATCTTCCGCGGGGCTTTGACTACTACGCAGGCGGGCACATTCACGAAAGAGGCGTCTTCAGACTCCCCGGCTACGAGAGCGTAGTCTTTCCAGGCCCACTGTTCACGGGCTACGGTGGTGACATCGAGGTCACGGCTAGAGGAGAGAAGAGGGGCTTCTATGTAGTTTCATTCGAAGATCGGGTCAAGAAAGTCGAGTTTACCCAAGTAGAGAGTTTCGACGGCAGGTACGTGGAGTATGACGCTACTGGGAAGAACTCAATGCAGGCGGCAAAGGAAATCCGGAGAGAACTCGATCGTTTGGATGTGAGCGGAAAGGTCGTCGCGTTGAAGGTTCGCGGCGAGCTATCGGGAGGGAAGACATCTGACATAAGTTTCTCGGACTTTCGTACAAATCTAGCTGAGAGGGGGGCTCTGCATGTCTACGTGAATCGCCACGCGCTAACATCGAGGGAGTACACGCAGATCAAGTTTTCTGGAGAGGACACGTCTACCATCGAAGCCAAATCCTTCAAGGAGCGAATCGGCGACGTCAAAGTCGCCCAGCGGTCACTCAAGGGGGAGAGAGGCGTGGCTCTCGCTCAAGAATTGCTGAAGGTGCTCAGACAGGATGCGAAAATGGACGAGTCGAAGAAAGCATACCTCGAAAGGCTCGTGAAAGACGGCGTGCATGTGTTGGGACTCAAGGAGACTATAGATGTGGAAGAATGATAATCAAGAGCCTCAAGCTGGAGAACATTAGGAGCTACAAGGAAGCCTCGATAGAGCTTCCTCTCGGGAAGGCCCTCTTTGAGGGAGACATAGGTTCCGGAAAATCTACGCTTCTGATGGGAATCGAATTCGCGCTCTTCGGTTTGGGCTCGGAGACGGGAGGTGCGCTACTGAAGGCCGGAGAGACGGAGGGAAAGGTCGGTCTGATCTTCGAGGTCGACGGCTCTGAGTATAGCATAGTCCGGAGATTAGTAAGAAAAGGAGCCAAGGTGCAGCAGGCAGAGGGAACTCTCGGAACGCGCGAAGGTGTTTCCCATCTCTCACCATCAGAGCTGAAGGAAAGGATCTTGAACATTCTTGGTTTCAACGAGCCTTCCGATCCAAAATCCCAGAGCGTAATCTACCGCTACGCGGTCTATACGCCTCAGGAGGAGATGAAGACGATTATCTTCATGCGCCCAGATCTCAGGCTTCAGACTTTGAGGAGGGCGTTCAGGATTGAGGACTACAAGACTGCGAACCAGAACGCGGCCGAACTCTCTCGGAGGTTGACATCACGAGCTGGAAATTTCGAAGCCATGGC
>JACPTA010000199.1 GCA_016193005.1 Nitrososphaerota archaeon
TATTGCAGCAGGAGACAATTTTACGTTCACCTTAACCTACGGCCTTCCAGCGCAGTTCGCGAAGGTTTCGGGGAATAGGGTCACTGTGAATATGCCTTACTCGCTCCCGCTCTCCGGGGTCGTCGATCATTACACCATCGCCTTCTCGTCGGGGGACGCGATATCGGGTGTCTCACCCCCGGTTGTCTTGGAGGACGCAAGCCCTCTATTGACTGGAGATATCACCTTCGAGTACACCTTGAGTTTGGGTTGGGCCGCCCAGCATGCGATACCCATAGGTTCCCTGCTATTTGCCATAGTTTTCATCTCACTTTTCGTTAGAAGGACTCGGCCTGTCCAGACGGAGGAGGATGTTGAGACCGTTGGCGGGAGTCTCACAGACGTGATCAAGGCGTTCGAAGAGAAGATCGCTCTTCTCGGCCAGGCGGTTGGCGAGATGACCTCGAAAGGCCCCGGAAGGATGGGAAAGAAAGACTTCGACGAAATAAGAGGAAAGCTCGATGGTGCGAGGGGAAGAGCTCTCCAGCGGCTCAATGAGACAAGGACGAAAACTGGCTCAAAGTGGCTATTGGAGATTACAAGCCAGATAGGCGAGGCTGAACGCGAAGAGAACAGGTCATCCAAAGACTTGGTTAACCTCTACGAACAGTACTATACCAAGAGAATGAGGCAAGAGACTTTCGAGAAGCTTCTTCCAAGTTACAGGAGGAGGCTCGATGAAGCGACGAACCGTCTCTCTGACGTCCTGAACGCTGCCCAGAGGGAGAGCAAGGAGGCCTAATCTCAAACCGAGATTCGACAGGTTCATCCCAAGGTTCGGCGATTCAACTTGGGCATCGCCGATTGAAGGAATGTTTGCTCTGGCAGTTCCCGAATCACAAATCCCTGAATTTTTCCATAAGCTTATGAACAGGAGTCGAATCGCCGAATCACGGTTGAGCGAGGAACGATGGAAGACGGAGCAAGGAAGGTAATCATCGTCGGCTCTGGTCCCGCTGGGTACACGGCCGCGATCTACGCGGCACGGGCTGACCTGTCCCCCCTAGTCTACACTGGCACGACATACGGAGGCCAGCTCATGGTGACTAGCGAGGTAGAGAACTTTCCTGGCTTCAGAGATCCCGTTCTCGGCCCCAAGCTCATGGAGGAGATGAGAACTCAGGCTGAGAGGCTGGGCGCAACCCTCGTTCAAGATGACGTAACCTCAGTAGATTTCAAGAAATATCCATTCGAGGTTCGAACGGCGAACGAGACTCAGAGAGCAAGGAGTGTAAGCGTCGCTACGGGAGCAAACCCTCGCCGCCTGAACCTCACATCAGAGATGCGACTGATGGGCCACGGGGTCTCAAACTGCGCAGTCTGTGACGGTTTCTTCTTCAAGGGGAAGAAGCTAGCCGTGGTCGGGGGTGGGGATACGGCGATGGAGGAGGCCACATTCTTGACCAAGTTCGCATCGAGCGTCACCGTCATTCATAGAAGGAACGAGTTGCGTGCGAGCATGGCGATGCAGAGAGAAGCTGTCTCGAACCCAAAGATCAGTTTCATCTGGGATTCGGTGGTCACCGAGGTGCTCGGTGATAGCAGGGTGGAGGGGGTTGTGCTCGAGAACGTCAAGACTCATGAGAGGAGCCAAGTTCAACTCGACGGACTCTTCGTCGCAATTGGTTACGATCCCAATACCCAAATGTTCAGAGAGCAATTGGAACTTGACGGGAGGGGGTACGTCGTGGTGCTCAATGAGACAGAGACGAGCGTCCCTGGAGTCTTCGCCGCGGGTGATGTCAAGGACTTCAAGTACAGACAGGCCGTCACAGCGGCCGCCGACGGCTGCAAGGCGGCGCTCGACGCCGATAACTTCCTAAAGCGGCATCGATGATTCTCAGTTGACTACAGGAATGAACCTGTCGTCTCTCCAAGACTTGCTAAGAGGACCGACGATGGGCGTCCTGCACCCGCAGAACTTGCAGTTGCTATTCTTGTCCAGATTATACTCTAGAATGTCGTAACCGTACCGCCCTATGAGGACTCTTCCGCACTCGGGGCAGTAGGTGCTCTCCTTGGGATGACCTGGGACGTTCCCTATGTAGACGTACCTCAGTCCCTCCTTCCTCGCGACGTCATAGTGTTTCTCAAGCGTCTGGACGGGAGTCCAAGGCAAGTCCATCATCTTGTAATCGGGATGAAATCTGAGAAAATGAATCGGCGTATCAGGTCCGAGATTATCATAGACCCATCTTGAAAGGCTTCTCGCTACATCTAGGTTATCTCCTACTTCCGGTACTATCAGGTCGGTGATCTCAATATGCACGTTTGTCTTCCGCTTTGTCTCGAGCAGCGTCTGATAGATCGGTTCTGCGCTTGGGATACCAATGTACCTCCGCACAAACCCAGTCTCTCCACTCCCCTTGAAGTCAACCGTCATGCAGTCTAGAAAATCTTTCATCATGCCAACGGTCTCAGGGGTATCGAAACCGTTCGAGACGAAGATGTTGAAGATACCCTTCTCACGGGCTACCCTTCCTATGTCTCTAGCGTATTCCATGAATATCGTCGGCTGGTTGTAGGTGTAAGCCATGCCCTCGCAGCCGCGTGACTCGGCCATGCCTGCTACGTCTGCCGGAGACGCGTCGACCCCCTCCACTTTTCTCCTCTGGCTGATGTCGAAGTTCTGACAATTGCTGACAGCGATGAAGCTCGCCGAGTACGAATGCTCTCCTTCAACCTCCATATTATACACAGACCCCTTGTATGTGTCTCTCTCTATAACGCGAATCGGAACCAATACAAATCCCTCAGAATCCCTCAATTTGCTCGCTGCGACAGTCAACCCTTCTTCGGAACGAGTGAGCAGCACTCTTGTCAAGTAATCATTGTGGCGGGAGACTACCCGGCCTTCGATTTCATACGAGGGTGAATTCTCTGCAACGTAGAATCGTGGGAGAAGGTGAAGACGGAACATTATGTACCAAACGCCCAAGCTAAGTTCTCGAGAAACAGAGGTTGTTCCCATCCACGCTTGCTTCTTGTGGCTCGTGGCATAGCCGTCCCCCCGAATGTATCCTCTTAGGAAGCTGTGTAACAAGTCATTCGAGTTGTGGTATAGCACAAACTCTGGTACTCTCTTAGTATACTTGTCGCCCCCACAAGTCGAATACAGAAGAATTGCAAGCGGAGTGTTGTGGACTTCAAGTCGCAGCTCTGACCCTTGGCGTACGTGAGCTACCTTGACCCCGAATAGTGTCCTTAGGAGATCCTCCGTTTCCCCGATAAGTTCTCTCTCGTGACTACCGAATGAGAAAGTTACAATCCAGCTATTGGGCCTGTTTTTCAATTTTGTCGCAGAACCCTCCGCACAGTATATTCCCAAGAGTTCCGCGAATTCCTTGGTCAGTGGTATCTTGCTGGGTATGCCGGTGCTCCTCGACATTCGGAAGAGAATCTTACTGTCCTTCTCCCAGAGGTTCCAGACGGATTTCCTAACACTACGTCTTTTTGTCTTTGCAATCGCCGATTGCAAGACGTTAATCGAATCAATATTCGCTGAAACTATTCCGTCCTTAATTTTTGGAACGGCAAGGAAATCGTTAGTAGTAAGTTGATCAGCTCGTCTCTTTTCGACTGTATTCGTCGTTTCGTTGAACACGAATACATTGTGATTTGGGGTACATCTAACTTCGGGGAGGTAGAACGGACGAATTCTGAGGAGATCACCTGAGTAGGGATGTCGAAATACCTTCAACACTTTTCTGAAATGTCCTTCGTGAGTGAGCACACGGACATCGTTTGAAGGATACCCAATCTCCGCCTCTTGACTAGACTCATCAAAAATCCCCTGGATCGTTCGAATACCTTGGTCCGTCAGTACTGCGGTTTCAGGCGAAAAACAATAATTGCAGAGCCAGTTACAACCAGTCGTAGCCACCGAGAAGATCTTTGAGCCAGGTCTGTAGTGGACGACGGGCTTCTTTTCGATTGGATCGATGTGACCAGTAATGATCTTGCCATAGACCAACAGGTAGAGCTTGTCGTTGACGACCCCCCTGACACCGCACAGACCCACCTGCCCCTCGGCTATCTGGCAGAGCCTTGCGCAAGCCGTGCACTGAATCCTGCCGTTCGGGAGTCTTCGATAGAGTTCGGCTTCCTTACCAGCTGGTTTCGTCAGTCTCTGGGGCAGCAAGAAGTTTTTCGAAACTGTGACAAACAGCCCATCCTTTATCCTTTCCTATGAGTTCCGGTGGGTCTCTCACTGCTTCGACAGATATATTGGGCTCCCGGATTTACTCGAGGCCAATATCGCTTCAGTTATCCTCGTAGCACTAAGACCGTCCTTGCCTGTTACCAGAGGGTTCCTCCTCTCCTCGATTGCCGAGACGTACTCCTTCAGCTCCAGCATGAGCGGTTCCTGGTAGTCGGTCTTCGGTATCTTGGTTCCGCTCTCCTCGTGAATCTTCATCTCCTGCGTCACAAAGTCAACGGTCACAACGCCTCTGGCGAACACCGCCGTGAGCGTCCTGACCCTGTTGGGGGTTACCCAGTTGGTCGTGAGGAAGGCTGTCCTCTGGTCTCCGAATCCGAGCATCACCGCAGCGAAGTCCTCCTGCCTTCCGATAATGTTGCCGACGCGAGCGAAGACTGTCTTGGGGTCCTCGTTGAAGAGCCATCTCGCGGTATCCACGTCATGGACTGAAGCATCTTTCACCACTCCTACATCGAAGATGTTCTCACCGCGTCTGCTCTCTCGATGAAATTCCAATAGAATCGGCCCCCCGAGGGTCCCATCATTGATGAGTTTCTTCACTTGCGTGATCGCAGGGTTGAAGCGTTCTATGAATCCGACCGTCAGGATTCTCTTTGACCTCTCGGCCATTTCAATCAACTTCTCCGCGTCTGCCAACGCGGTAACCATCGGCTTTTCCACGAATGTGTGTAGCCCCGCCGCGAGGGCCTTCGACGCGATTTCGAAGTGTGTCGATGCGGGAGTGCATATCGTAACACCATCAAGCTTCTCCCTTTCTGTCATCGCTTCAAAGTCCGAGTAACCATTTATGGCGTACTTCTTCGAGTAGAACTGACTCCTGCTAGCGTCCAGGTCACAGACTGCTGCGAGAGCACCCAATTCGCTAAGGACACGGACGTGATTCTTTCCCCATCCGCCCGTCCCGACCACCCCGATTTTCGCCATCTTCTGACTTCTGGTTGGGCCCGAGTTTTTAATGATTTGCAACTCTCCTACGAGCGTCACTCAGTCTCGAGCGACGGGGTCGCCTTTAAGATCGAAGTCTCGACTCCCCTGTTCGTCTTTCTCAAGCCCTTGACCCACTCGTAGTCAGCCGCAGAACAGGCTATCACAATGTTGTGCTTGTAGGGGTTGAGCACCTGTGCGCTCTGGCCAAAGGTTGAGCTTTGTGCGTGCTCGACATCGGTCACATAATCCCTCATCCTCTCCACCATTCCCACCGCCGTTTGCAATCTGTCGGCCTTCATCTCGTACTTGTCGATCGTCCAAGCCACGACGACCTTGGTCCTGCTCGCCTTGAGTTGAAGTTCGCGGAGCAATTCTCGAGTCTGGTCAACAACGTACCTCACGTGATTCTCGAGGCTCTTGATGGCCGCGCTCGCCATGTACGTTATCGGTTCACCCACATCTTCGCTTGACTGAATCGCTGTCAAGTCGTAGAGGTGCGATGTGAGTTCGTCTATGTAGTCCTCGTCGTTCTCAAGCTTATCATTCACCTTCTGTTCTCGTGCTCTCCTCATCAGTTCCACCCGAGTCGTGATCTTCATCGTCTTCTCTAGAACCTGAGAGACATACCTCAGCTCCGATTTCGCCAATTTGGTGGCAGTCACTTTGAGCCCTATCTCATCCAACATGTTGTGAGCCGAGTTCGATACGAGTGAGAGGAACTTCGGATCACCGCTCCTTGGGAGCAACGGACAGTAGGCGTAATTCAGTGAGTCTCCTACGATGAGTCCAGTCTGCTTCTCCAGAAGAGAGATGTTGTCCGCGTTCCCTCCAATCCCGGTCGGCAGTGTATTGACCACTAGAACGCCCTTCGACACGTACTTCGCTATCTCTCTCAACTTTGTGCTAGCCTCGATGACCGCCTCATCAATACCTCTCCTCAGCTTTGGTGTGAAGAAGACAACAGCCGATTCAGCGAGCACCTGAGAGATCGGTTTCAATCCCATCAATGACTCTTCCCCAACGAGAGCGTACAGATCCTTGTGGCTCTTCACACTTTGCTGGTCGAGTTCCATTGCCATCTGCAGGGTATCATCGATAATCGTTACCGACGCCTTCTCGATTATTCGCGTTGCAAGCAGATATCCCTCGGTGGTCATCCCGTATATCGCGACCTTCGGTTTTGGCAACTCTTGGGGCTCTGCCCCAATATCAATCTCTCAAAGCAATATAGGCTTTCGA
>JACPTA010000200.1 GCA_016193005.1 Nitrososphaerota archaeon
AACATCGTTCGCCTCTTCGATTGCCTTGTCAATCGAGCTATAGTCATATGCGCAGATTACTGGCCCGAAGATCTCCTCCCTGCAGACAGTCATGTCCTGTGCGGCATCCTTCAGAATTGTAGGCTCGAGAAAGAAACCCCTCTTGAGGTTCCTGGGTATTCTTCCTCCTGCCGCCACCTTGGCGCCTTCCTTTTCTCCGGTGCGAATGAACTCCTCCACTCTTTCTCTCTGCTTGCCGGAGACGAGTGGCCCCATATCTGTCGCCCTGTTCAAGGGATTACCCACCCTAAACTTCCACGCCTTCTCGGACATTCTTTTCACGACCTTCTCGTAAATCTTCTCGTGAGTGATAACGCGAGTCACCGCAGTACAGTCCTGACCCGTGTTCCAGAAACCTCCAACCACTGCGCCCTGGGCAGCTGTCTCAACATCAGCATCGGACAATACAATCAGTGGTGCCTTCCCTCCCAATTCCAGATGAACCCTCTTCACGTTGGCCGACGCCATCTGCATTATCTTTCTTCCAGTCGCGGTGTCTCCCGTCAGGGCTACCATGTCGACCTTGTCGCTCGTCGCAAGCTCGGCGCCTATCGTCTCGCCCGGACCAGTAACCACATTGAAGACACCCGCGGGCAGACCCGCGGCCTCCGTGAGCTTGGCGAACTCGAGAAGAGATAGGGGCGTAAGACTGGCCGGCTTTATCACGAGAGTGTCACCCGCGGCGAGTGCAGGGGCTATCTTCCACATGGCGATGTACAACGGGTAGTTCCAGGGAATGATCGCTCCGACAACGCCGAGCGGCTCTCTCCGAATTATGCTGGTCCCCATCCCGGAATACTCGGCGGCTGATTTGCCCTCCAATGAACGAGTGCACCCTGCAAAGAATCTCAGGTTGTCGATTATGAAAGGGAGGTCTGATTCCCGGCTGTACTTTATCGTCTTGCCAACATTCGTGGACTCCACCTCTGCGAGATGGTCGGCATTCTTCTCTACCAAATCCGCGAGCCTCCAGAGAAGGTTGGAACGCTCGGCAGGTGACTTTTGACTCCATGTCCCCCTGTCGAAGGCAGTTCTTGCCGCGTCGATCGCTTCCTTGATATCGCTCTTCGCGCCTTTGGGGACCCTTCCTATCACTTCCTCCGTCGCAGGGTCTACGACATCAAATCTCTCCCCCGACTCTGAATTTGTCCACTTTCCTCCTACATACATCTTGTATGTCTGAGCCACGTCAGGAAATGTGGAGGACGCTGAGCCTTAAGCGTTTTGAGGGACAGTCTCCAAGAGGATCGTGTTCCGTCCTGTTCTCCCCGGATCAGTCGATCGCATTCGGACGCACGTGCAGCCGCAAGTCAGTACCTTCACGATGAAACATCCGAGGGGATACAACTTCGGCAATCTACCACCGAAGGCTAGCTTGAACTCACGTCTAGAGCAAGATCATGGGCTTGATTAGGTCAAGCCCTTTCGGCAAGAACGGTTAGAATACCTTCCATCTTGTCTGGAGATGAGCGTCGAGGGACATTTCGTCGCGATGCCCGGATATCCCTTCGAGGAGGTCAAGTTCGAGACAAGGATAGGAAGTCGAGAGAATCCCGGGAGGATCAAGGAGCTGGCTAAGGCCACAGAGCACGACTGCTACGTCACAAATACTCTGAAGAGAGCGTGCAGGGTCAGCGGAAGGGTATTCCTGAATGGGGAGCTAATCTTAGAGAGTAAGAGCTCTTCAGACCGGACATAGTAGATGGGTGACTACCATCCACAACTTCATGTTGCAGAGTTCTCGGAAGGGAGACCGAACCACGAATACTTACCCTGTGCCGGGCCAGAAGCTAAGACCCTCCTCGACCACCAATTTTTTCAGGATGGAGTTTAATTGTTCAATGGAACCCTTTTATTCCGGACCTCGAACTTATCACTTTCGGTGGTTCGGTTAGTGAACGAGAATCCCCTGCCGGAGAGCAATCAAGGACCATTAGCTGAATCGTTTGATTCCATCCTCAAGAAGAAGATGGTCAGAAGAGAAGCGATCAGCAGGGCGGCCTTGGGAGGGATTGTAATTGCCCTGTCAGCAGCAGGCGTCGCAGCTTATCTCACAGCTCCCTCTTCAGCAGCAGGGCTGAAAACGATAACCTCGACCGAGACGGTTACGCAGCGTGTAACTCAGACCATCACTCAAAAAGAAACACAAACGAGTACTCACACGATAACTTCAAGCTCTGTGGTCTTGCAAACGAGTCGACTAGACGAATTCGCAAGGAACATCATGTCTGGGGGCCCTCCCAAAGACGGTATCCCACCAATCGATAATCCAAAGTACGTTAGCCCAAACGAAGTAGAGGGTTTTCTGAGTAATATTGATATTGTATTCGGTCTACATTACAATGGAGTTGTAAGAGCGTATCCTCAGATAATTCTCGTGTGGCATGAAATAGTGAATGACGTAATCGCTGGCGAGAAGGCTTCTATAACTTACTGTCCGCTTACGGGTTCCGCAGTAGGGTTCAGGGGCAAGTCGACGTTCGATGGTCAGGATCTAACCTTCGGAACGACGGGCAAGCTCGTCAACAGTAACCTTTTGATGTACGACAGGCAAAGTGACAGCAACTGGCCTCAAATACTTGGCGCGGCGATAAGCGGGCAAGATAAAGGGAGCGTTCTCGATGCCGTCCCGCTAGAGTTCACCACTTGGGAAAGATGGAGGGCAAAGCATCCTGACACCGAAGTGCTCTCTAACGATACCGGTCACTACCGCGCTTACGGAACAGACCCGTACGGCTCATATCCTGGGAAGACGGGATATTACTTTAGCCAGGATACGTTCTTCCCCGTAATGGCTTCTGACTCCAGACTTGGCTCAAAGAAGGTAGTGGTGGGAATAAGAGCTGGAGATTCGTACTTGGCCGCTCCAAAAGAGGAGTTCGGGACCACAAAGCTCGATAACGTCGTCGTCGGCAGGGAACCCATAGTCTTACTCTACGACGAGGAGCTTGACGTGGTAAGAGCCTACTCGAGGAATGTGGAGGGTCGAACCTTAGAATTCCTTACCGTTGAAGGAAAGATAATCGATTCTCAGACTTCTTCTGAATGGACAAGCTTCGGTCTCTCTACTGAGGGTAGTATGGCTGGGGTGCAACTCAATCGGATGAACCACTTTGATGTTATGTGGTTTGCCTGGTACGCGTTCTTCCCACAGACTGAATTGTACGGGCGTGGGGCAATCTGAGGGCTCGGGGCTATTTTGTAGGGACAGGCAACATTCTAACCACCTCGGTTAGAAACGTTAAAGTCATCTTTTCAGAACGGGGCTATAAGGTCTTCGGGATTTTCGTAGGCCTGGCCTACGCCTTAGGCTATTTGTTTCTTACCGGGAACATAGTTTACGCCCCGGGGCTCGATATCTCGAGATTCGTTTCGATACCCTCGATAGCCATATCCGAGAATTGGATAAGCAAGGTATGGCTGCTCAGGGCTCCCGGCAACTGGGAGCCAATTGCGATAGTATTCCCCGTCAATCATCTCATGGTTCTCGTCCCTATCCCTAACCTGCTAATAGCGGGCGCGCTATCGTTTCTCTTTTCGGCGAATATTACGGTAGCCGTCTATAGACTGGCTCTGTCCAGATCCTGCGGTATAAGGTCTGCTTCCGGAATCTTGGGGGCTCTACCGAGCTTTCTAACCGGTTTCGGTTGCTGTGTGCCTACCGCGGCGATCGCGCTGGGGGCTTCTCTCGCAGCAGGTCTCATAGCCGCTTCCAATTTCTTGCTTCCAGCGAGCATACTGGCCCTTGGTCTGGCGCTCATCTGGAATGCGAGTAGGTCTTTTCCCATGACAAATCTATCGACGAGCGTCTCTGGCGAAGGGTACGATCCCGTATGCGGGATGCTGGTTGACGAGGCACGGGCTAAGTACTCCGCTAAGCACAACGGGAGAAAGTTCTACTTCTGCTCAGGGCGTTGTAAGGCGACCTTCGATGGACAGCCAAGCGCTTACGTTCAGGGAGTTTCTGGTGTGCATTGGATACAGAGTTATTCAGTACTCCCTAAAAGTCGCGACCCAGAGATACGCGTCTGAGTGTAGTGCCTGGAGAACTTGAGATGCCCAACCTCGTGAAACGCTGCAAGATTCCTGTAGCTGTCTCGGCAGCGACTTCCGTCTTCGTAATCGCGATTGCTGTACTTTCTGGTTCAGTCACGGCCATTCTCACCCCTTTTTCAGAAGGGAGGAGTTGATGCTGTTCCCTTGGAATCTGGTCGTCTACACCATCCCGGGGGCCCTTATTGGGGGACAACTCGGCTCGAGATTTCAGGGAAGGATCTCTTCGGAGCATGCTGAGAGATTAGTCTCGGGGCTCTTCATGGTGGTCGGTCTGGCTTTTTCTTTTACACGAGTCTTGCGAGTACTTTAGGATAGTCAAGCGGTTCAATGCATCGCCAGCTTTCCCTCTTCCCTGAATGCTTTATCGGCAGAATTCCACTCGTTGATCATCATTTTCTCAAGGTTCCCACCCAGCATCAGCGCAATCACTCTTCCTTTCATGCCTACTGGGTTCATCGTCGATTCGATGGTCAGTCGAACTTTTCCGCCCTCGACCTCTCTTAATCGAAAGTCATCAACAATCTCTATTCCCATCATCTTCGGCTCCCAGACCCAGTGGTCCTCGGAGATTAGCGAGAGTTTTTCGATGAGAGTCATACTCATCCCCATCATCTTCCACTTTGTCTCGACCAAGGTCTTCTCACCCTCTTTTCCCATCGGTTGCAGAGACTTCAGGTTCACGCCGACGTATCCTACCCCAGAGAGGTCCGTCCACCAGTCGTGAATGACCTTCATAGGTAGCTCGTAATCGTAGTGGAGTTCCAGTTTGCGCAACTATGCTCGAAGCACGCGAACTGCTGATATACTTTCTCCTCGATCATCAAGACTAGGCATGCAAATTCCGACTCTTACCTCGAAGGAGATGGCTGAGCTTGACAGGAAGTTGGTGGAGGAATATCACATTGAACTGCAGCTGATGATGGAGAATGCTGGGAGAGCGCTCGCGGTCCAGGCAAGCCGCCTTGCAGGTGGCTCTGTGCTCAACAGGCGCGTTCTGGTCATGGCGGGGGGCGCGTGTAGAGGTTGCCCTCGCTTCTTCCGTTCATGAGCTGAAAGATGTTCCCACTAAACAACTCCTCATTCTACACAGCATGAAGATTCTAATTCTTGAAGCATCTGCCAAGGTCAAAGCAAATGATTTTGACTTGATCGTCGACGCCTTGCTTGGGTATAACCAGAAAGGTAGCCCGAGAGGGAGAATTGCTCAGCTTGTCAGGATGGCCAACGATTCAGGAAAACCGATCCTAGCGCTGGATATCCCTACGGGCCTAGGCCCCGATGATGGCTCTCCTCATGAACCATGTGTGAAAGCTACCCAGACTCTCACTCTGGCTTTCCCGAAGTCGAGTCTCTTGAACAAGGACGCCAAGACCTACGTGGGAGAGTTGTTCCTAGCTGATATTTCAGTTCCTAGAGAACTCTATCTCAAGTTCGGTGACGAGGCCCCGTCGTTTGATGGTCAGGGCATAGTTGAAATCGTCTGACGCCTCCGATCACTCGAATGCGCCTATTATCTCGCCTCTTATCTTGCCTTTTAGATGAAGATTTAGTTCTCTAGTGCTGAATCTATTTTCTGCTTATACAGCGAAGCTGGGCTTGCGCCTATTATCTTGTCTCTTATCTCTCCGTTCTTGAAGATCATGACGGTTGGTATGCTCATTATGTCGTATCGCTCGGCCAAGCCTTGATTCTTGTCGGTGTCTATCTTCACGAACTTCACCTTGCCAGCGTACTCTCTTGACAGAGATTCGACGATGGGTGAGACCATTCTACAGGGCCCGCACCAATCCGCGTAGAAGTCTACCACAGCTGGGATCGCAGATTGGAGAACCTCCTTATCGAATTCCTTACCTCCCAAGTGCAGAACTGTTTTGGTTTCCATTATAATTATCCGCCTCTTTGGACTGGCGTTACTGGAGCGCATTTATGGCTTCTCTTCAAGCGTTAAATTTGTGGTTTGAGCGTTGGTCTTACTTTTAGATGAAGATTTAAAATTAATAAATGGTTCCTTGGTATCTAGTCATGATGAAATACAATGTGATAGCGCCGCTTGGCGATTCCATAGATTCGATATACGTGGGAATCAGAGAGTTTCCGACTGAGAAGATTTTCCTGATCCATCAAGGAAAAGATTCTCCGAGAGCTGATGAATTGAGGAAAGAATTGGACAAGTTCAGAATCGGCCTTCAGCTGGTCGAGGCGAAGGGTCAACTACTCGAAGGGATGTTTAGAGCCTTCGCGCAAATTAGGTTGGCGACAGGCGAAGAAAAGCTGTTGGTAAATGTATCCTCTGGAGATAAGATGAGCGCGTGCGCCGCGCTTGCAGCTTCCTTCGTCAATGGACTCACAGCTTTTCACGTGGAAGGAGACAAGGTATCTATGTTTCCTGTCCTGAAGTTTTCATACTACAGGCTGTTGCCTGAGAGGAAGTTGGGCATCATAAAGTTCCTGAAGAGTCAGCCCGACTGCTGCAGCTCGCTGGAAGACCTCTCGAGGAGGACCGAGATGAGTCTTCCCTTGATTTCATATCACATCAACGGCAACGCGAAGGCAGAAGGTCTAATTTCACAGGGGCTCGTACAGGTCCACGTAGGAGTTAGAGGGAGAACACAAGTCATGTTGACGGAACTCGGCAGGTTAATTGCTGAGGGTTACATAGAGAATCCAAGCGAGATGGTTAAAAGTGTCTAGAAGCATCATAAAAGCGTTAACTATCGAATAAGAGGAGTCAACCCCGTCGTGCGTCCGACGAGAATGAGTCAACGACCTTTAAGGCTTAAGGGAAATTTGTATATCATACGTTTGAGTGAGGAAGGCCGAATCTGTAATGTCGGTTTCTGAGCTTCCTGCAGAGAGGTTGAGGTTGGTATGCCAAAGAGACATGCTGGAGTGCAACACTACTGAAGAATTAGTCCCTCACGAAGGTACTATTGGACAGGAGCGAGCTCTTAGGGCCCTCAAATTCGGCCTCGAGATAAACGCAAAGGGCTACAACGTTTATTCTGCTGGTCTCCCAGGGACAGGAAAGAACACGGCAACAAGAAACTACGTCGATGTCTTTGCTAAGACTAAACCAGTTCCTCCCGACTGGTGCTACGTCAATAACTTTCGCAATCCGTACGCACCGAGGGCACTCAAGTTTCCTCCGGGACGAGCGACCACCTTCAGGAAGGACATGAAGAGCTTCATAGATGAGGCAAGAAGGGCCGTGCCCGCAGCCCTTCGGAGCGAAGCCTTCCTAGCAAAGAGAGAGGCCGCAACCAGAAAGGCGGAGGAAGAGAGGGATAGGGTGCTACTCGAACTCAACAGAGAGGCGGAACGCTCCGGCTATGCAATAAGATCGTCCGCTGCTGGAGTGATGTTGATTCCGGTCCTGGAAGGGAAAGCGGTCAGCGAGGAAGAGTTTCAGATGCTTCCCCCTCGAGTGAGAGAGGAGTTCGAGAAGAAGAGAGACGCTTTGAAAGTTAGGCTAGAGAATTCGCTCAGGCGAATCGCGGAACTTGGCGCTAAGACGAGAGATGAAATCAAAAGGCTGACCGACGACGTTATCCAGTACGCCATCGGTTTTCTGGTGAACGACATCCGAGTGAAGTACAAAGACCTTCCTGATGTCGTCGAGTATCTCGACGAGGTGAGAAGCGACATACTGGACAACGCTGAGCTCTTTACAGGGGTCGGAGGTGAAGCTGAGACGGCGCCGGGCCAGCCCGTTACTCCCTGGGTACGGGAATTACCCTTCAGGAGGTACGACGTCAATGTAATTGTCGACAACTCCGAAGTGAAGGGTGCGCCTGTGATTTCGGAGGAGAACCCCACTTACAACAACCTGTTTGGCAGGATAGAGAAGGAGGCACAGTTCGGGGTGCTGAGCACGGACTTTACCATGATCAAAGGGGGCTCGCTGCACACAGCGAACGGTGGTTATCTCATCGTTCTGGTTGAAGGATTGCTGAAGAATCCCTACTCTTACGATGGATTGAAAAGAGCACTCCAAAACGCAAAGATAACAATCGAAGAAGCGAGTGAGAGCCTAGCTACAACAAGCACAAAGAGCCTGACTCCTGAGCCCATCCCCCTCAACGTGAAAGCCATCTTGGTTGGGACGCACGCGATTTACCAGCTGCTTTACACAAATGACCCCGACTTCAGGCCGCTATTCAAGGTAAAGGCGCACTTCGATGACAACGTGATCAGGAACCAAGATAACTTGCGTATGTACGCGACTTTCATTTGCACTCTTTCCGTCGAGGAGCAACTGAAGCACCTCGACTCTTCTGCGATAGCGAAGGTGGTGGAGTATGGCTCCAGACTAGCTGAGGATCAGAACAAACTCTCGACCCGATTCCCAGATATTGCGGATCTGATTAGAGAAGCCGACTTCTACGCGGCACAGGATGGCTCGAAGTACATCAGGGATGCACACGTAAACAAGGCGCTAGAAGAGAAGATCTATCGGTCGAACTTGATCGACCAGAAAGTGCAGGAGATGATGGAGCGTGGGTTGATCTTGATCGATACCTCCGGGGCAAAGGTGGGTCAGGTGAACGGACTCACTGTGATAAGCCTTGGAGACTACACCTTTGGCAAGCCCTCTAGGGTAACTGCTAGCATCTCTTTGGGAAGGGAGGGTGTGATAGACATAGAGCGCGAAGCTAAGATGGGCGGACCGATACACACGAAGGGAGTTCTCATCCTTTCAGGCTATCTGGCTGCTAAGTACGCCCAGGACAAGCCGCTGAACCTTTCGGCCAGACTTGTCTTTGAGCAGAGCTACTCCGGCGTCGAAGGCGATAGCGCATCGAGCACCGAGCTCTACGCCATTCTCTCCGCTCTTTCGGGACTCCCGATAAAACAGAATTTGGCAGTTACGGGCTCTGTGAACCAGAAGGGTGAGGTCCAGGCGATAGGTGGAGTTAACGAGAAGATAGAAGGTTTCTATGAGGTGTGCAAGGCCAAGGGGCTCAAAGGAGATGAGGGTGTGTTAATACCGGAGAGCAACACTCAAAACCTGATGCTGAAGGAAGAGGTGGTAGAGGCAGTCAAGAATGGGAAGTTTCACATCTATCCGGTAAGCAGCATCGACCAAGGGATAGAAATCCTTACGGAAGTGAGGGCTGGTGTGCGGAAAGATGACGGCGGCTATGAGCCCGATAGCGTGAACTACAGGGTCGACAAGCATTTACGGGAGATGGCGGAGGCGCTGGCGAGGTTTATCGAGTTACCCGGGACAGAACGGACCCGCGAGAGACTAAAAGAAGAAACCTAATCACTCACCTCTATTGCCGAGCTCTGAGCTGGGAGAGGTAGTAACTCCGCCTAGGCCCTTATGATCTTAGTCGAGCCTTCAGCTCGGCAACCACGGCCGCGACAGATATTTCGTCATCAGCGACGCTCTCGGCCAATTCGTAATAATCTCCGTACTTTCTTTCGAAGTCAGCTATCTTCTCAAGACTCGGATTCATTGAAAGTTCTGAAGCATCCCTGAAGAAATCGACCTCCCGCAGCGCTCTAACCTTTAAGACTCCCTTCAGATCCTCTAAGGAACAACACTCCAGATGGGCGAGTGATATTCTGTCCCGTTGGCGAACTCTTGCAGGCACTGAGTATCTCGATTGATCAATGCCCTTTCCGCAGTAAGGACAGTTCGGCAAAGCGTTTGAATCACGAACCTTCGGATGATTAAAAGTGTTGTGCGGACCAGACTCGGAGCGCCGATTAAGCTAATGTAGCCGTCACACGAGTACGTCCGTCGTGAAGTATGCGATGGCCAAGAGGGTATTGATCCTGGGTTCCGGACCGTCCGGCCTCACAGCTGGAATCTACGCTGCAAGAGGCGGGTTAGACGCCACAGTGGTGAAGGGAAGTCAGGCTGGTGGACAGCTAATGCTGACCACTGAGGTGGAGAACTATCCGGGGTTCTCCGAGCCAATTATGGGACCGAACTTGATTGAAGAGATGACAAAGCAGGCCGAAAGGCTGGGTGTGAAGTTTGTCGAGGACGAAGCTGTGGGCGTGGATTTCTCCTCCAGCCCCCTAAAGGTGAAGCTTCACGACCGAACTCTTTCGGCGGATGCGATCATAATTGGGACAGGAGCATCAGCTCTGTGGCTTGGCCTCGAGTCCGAGCAGAGGCTGCGGGGAAGAGGCGTCTCCAGTTGCGCTACATGCGATGGTTTCTTCTTCAGAGGTAAGGAGGTAGTGGTCGTGGGAGGAGGGGATACCGCGGTTGAAGAGGCCCTCTTCCTTTCCAGGCTCGCTTCTAAGGTTACGGTAATCCACAGAAGAGATGAACTGAGGGCGAGCAGGATAATGCAGCAACGTGCACTCACAAATCCGAAAATCAGTTTCGTCTGGAATAGCTCTGTAGAAGAAGTCCTTGGGAAAGATAAGGTGGAAGGAGTCAGGATAAGGAATATCAAGACGGGTCAAGTCTCAGAGTTGAGCTCTGCGGGAGTATTCGTGGCGATAGGCCACAAGCCGAACAGCGAAATCTTTGCCGGTCAGTTGGAGTTGGACGAAAAAGGGTACATCAAGAGCAGTGCCGAGACGAGAACCTCTGTCGAAGGTGTCTTCGTAGCAGGAGATGTCTACGACTACTTGTACAGACAGGCTGTGACAGCCGCTGCCTCGGGATGCAAAGCTGCGATTGACGCCACAAAGTACCTCGAGGCGCAGGAGGAGAGCAAAGGATAAGACAGGAAGGGACAAGAGGCTCAACTGTACATCTGCCTCTTTCTTTTTCTCCCCTCTGCGTGAGAGCATCATTTCAGCTGTTTGTTTAACTATAAAGGAAAAAGCTTTAATTTAAACTCGTTCGAGTGTGTGCTAGTGAAAAAATGGAAGACATGATGCGAATGCTGGCCGATGCTCCCGAAGAGCAGAGGAAGGCCATGATGAAGTCACGACTTGAGATGGTGGCAGCGATGCCCGAGGATCAGCGACTTGGCGCCATGTCAGAGATGATTTCGGCGATCGCTAAGTTCTCCGACGAGAAGAGGAAGAAGATGATAAGCACCAGAAATCGAATTGTCGCAGAGTTTCCAGCCTCCACCAGAGATACAATAATGCAAGCGAGAGTCAAGCTTGCGATGAAACTCCCCAAAGACGTTAACGAGAAGGACATGATGACGATGATGCAGACACTCTCCGAGCTTCCCGACGACCTGAAGATGAATTTCATGAACTCTATGAAGCATCAGTTCGAGGAGGCAGGTATGTCGATGCCCTCAATGCCCGGCATGGCGATGCCCGCTCCTCAACCGACCAAAGCAACCACTCCAAGTGCTGCTCCGGCTCCATCCGGTCCAGCCGACATGGTGAAGGCTCAGGAGGACATGATGAAGCAACTCGCTACGGCGTCCGAGGACATGAGGAGAACTGCGCTCAAGGGGAGATGGGACGAGATTCTAAAGGGTTCGGATCAAGCAGTAGGCGACTCGATAAAGGTCATGATGCAGGCACTTGCGAGGCTTCCCGACGAACAGAGACGGACACTCATAAGAACGCGAACCGAGGTCGTTGGGTCTCTCGGCGAGGACCAAATCAAGCGAATCTTGGGGGCCAGAGCGATGACCCTGAAGGGGATGGAGACCCTCGATAAAGAGGATCAGATGATCGCAATGGAGGAGATGCCGTGGGTTCCTGAGGCTCAGAGGATGCGCTTCGCGAACACGATGGCGAACTTCATGAAGTCCATGGGAATGAGCCCACCACCAATGCCGTCCACGCCCATGCATCATGGAAAGCAGATGGAGAAGAAGGGGCTCTTCTCTAAGAGCTGGAAGTGTACGGCCTGTGGCCGCGGATTTCCAGCGATGTAAGGCAACGACTGGTAAACTTCGTCGGGCCAGAGTGGAGCACATTTCGGCCTACGGGCTAGGGGCAAGAGAATTGTCTAGTGAGCTGAAGGCGCAATGAACCTCTTGCTGGCCGGTCTGACCCTAGTAGTTGTAGGGACATCATCGCAATTGCTCCTTCTTGACCTTCTCGGAAAGTTCAAGGCCCCCAAGTCAATCAAGCTCCTTGCACCACCGGCATTGGTGCTAATCATCACAGTGTCAATCTACGCTGTCGTCAGGCAGCTCCCACTCGCCAATCTGATTTGGGTAGGGCTCATCGCGGGAATACTAGGTACTGTTGCTCTAGACAGCATCCGAATCCCAGGATACCTGCTCGGGTACATGCCATTGGACCTTCCGCTCAGGTTTGGCACCAAGGCCCTGAAGCTCGACAACAAATTCATGCTGGGGATGATGCCAAAGGTGATTGGCCACGTGAACGAACAGATGGCCAAGGGAGTCTCCCCCAGGAGCCTTATGGACGGAAAGGGGTTCCCTAAACTCTCCGTCGGTGTTATCAGGGGCTTCGCGAGGCCCACCATGACCGAAGTACTTGAACAGAACAAGGTTCCCCTGTGGAAGGTGAGGCTTACAGGATACCTGTGGCACTACTCAAATGGCGCTTCGTTCGGGATCGCGCATGCGGTCCTTTTCGGTACAGGACCTTGGATCTTCACAGTTGGTTTTGGCCTCTTGCTTGCGATTGTCTTTCTCACGATCATACGCTTCCTAGTTCCTCCTATGAAGCCGGGGCTAAAGCTTCCGGCCGTAGTGTTTCTGGCACATCTGGCGGTCATCATTGTGCTTGGGGTGGTGACACAGAATTATGTTACATCGGCTGGAGATGAAAACAGTATCCTTCGCTCAATATTTGAGAGATCATAGAGAAGTTGCTAAAGCCTCAGCTGGCAGAGAATCAATGGTGGTCGAAGAAGGAATTATTGACCCTTTCAGAACTTCAGTCAACCACAAGTCTAAATGACCCTACCGAGATCAGTCTCTGGTAATCCCGTTTGAGTTCAGACTGGCCTCAAGAGGTCGATGATGTCGATTATCACTTGAGGATTTATCGCAAGCGGCCATATGCGCTTCGATACTCTGATGAAATATGTCAGTTCTGCAACACCAGAATTGACGAGCGAAACTGGTGTGCCTGCGGTACGATTGGAGGCGACTGAGCCAGTCGAAGAGAGTTGTCTGCAATTATCAGACAAGACAATGGTCACCGACGAAGGGCAGCGTTCAGATTAAAGCGCCGGGTACCTCAGCGCCCTGACCGCTTGTTTTTCACCGAGTCCAAGATAGAATTGGTTCCTTTCGAACCCTAAACGCGAGTTTTGTATTTAAATGACAACATTATATCATCAGAAAAATGGTTATTCTGACGCGTAGATGGTGGATGTGTTTGGATTAGAGAAAATGTGTGATCAGTGCGGAAAGAAGATAGCGGAGCAGGCAGAAGAAAGGTATTACAGAACATTCTGCTCGAAGGAGCATGTCGCACAATATTTCGGAGCATACATCGAGGGAGAACAGTCGGACTTTCCCTCAGCTTAACAAGCTTGAGGGCGCGGATATGGCCGCAGGGGAAAATGCGATCGTGAACGGATTGCATTCCCAGGTCGGACTTTGGCCTAAAAATTGTCACTCGGAGACATCAATCTAGCGTTTCAATCAGTGACTTAATAGTTGGACGAATCACTTTAATTCAAACTACCTGCCTCACGTACGGTTACGTGACAGATACAGTGACAGTCGAAAAGACGGACCACCTGTCTCGTTTCGAGCGATTCGAAGAATGGTATTTCAGCAAATCCAGAATTTGGCTTTGGAGTGGGTTCGGCATGGTGATGCTCGGGCTCCTGCTGGGGGCCATTCGGGGCATCAACGAGTTGACGCTGGTGAACTTCTTGGTGACAGGAGTAAGTACTGGCGCTCTCTATCAGCAAGCCATCACAACGGATACACTAATTCATCATTCGACGGAGCAGATCCTTCTCCTTGCAATGTCGCTCTTCAAGCTCGGCATCGGCGGCTACATCTACACAATCGTCAGAAAACTCGAGTCAACAGGGAGCCACGCAATGACCAAGCTCTCGCCCGACAGAGAGAAACCAAAGAGACCCTTCTTCAGAACTTGGTTCCCGAGGCTACTCGTCCTTGGAACTGATGTGCAGTTCATCAACGTTGGCGTACTGATGGCGATCTGGGACATCAACGCTCTCAACCTGCTCCACCTACAATTCATCAGCCAGACATCCGGACAAGCCTTCATCCAAGCCATGACCATCGAGCGACTCATCGGAACACTTGTCGTACCCGTCGAGATGTTCGGTGCAGTCTTCATGCTCACAGGGATTCCGCTTGGTCTTGCTTCTATCGTTTACAATCTGCGAATCCAGCTAAGAATGCTGCCCTCGTTGCTTAGCTCTTTCATGGCCGAGCGCTTGCAGTTACCACTTCCAAACCTTTCGAGAAACACCTCCGAATCAGCCGCGACCGAAGGTCCCTCAAAGGATGCCATTCCCCGTAAGACATTGGCTGTGACACTCACGGCCTTTGCGATCGGCATTAGCGGTCTCGTCGTCGTGGCACCAATCCGAACAGCGAACCTCTTTGGCCTGCTCTCGCTAGAATTCGCAGGCCAGACAACCTCCGTATCTTACCTCTCAAGGGTCCTCTTTGAGCTCATAGCCGGCATGACAACCGAACAGTGGCTATTTGTCGGTCTCGGACTCGTCATCCTCAGCATCAATCTGTGGCTACTGCACATTATCAGAGCGCTAGAGGGTACCAGAGAAGCCTTCAGTGGAATTTTAACATCTGCCACGGGGACCAAGATTTCACCCGTCGAGAGGCGCCTCTGGCCTACAAGACTCATACTCCCATTTGCCTTGACAGGCTTCGCATTCATGGTCATTAACTTCCTTCTCGGACTTGCAGCGGACTCCACCTTCGTAACCCAATACCAAGCACAGCTAGTGGGGGGCACCAAGACAGCCGGATTCGAGCTAGCAGTTCTCTACGGAAACGTCTACGCCATCCTGGCTAGAAACATCAAGTTCGTTTCTTTCGGCTTCCTGCTCAGCGGCGTGGGCTTCGCGCTGGTGACGATAATCATTAACCTCAGACTCACAGCCTCCACACTCCTGAACGTTTTCACCAGACTGATGACATACGTCTCATCCGGTGGAAAAAGGCCCGAGCAGCCAGATGAAGTGAAGCTCCCTCCATCCATGTCGCTTGCGCCCTGGCGTTTCTTCGCGGTCATCGCTGTTGGCGGAGCGATCGCTATCTCGGCCTTCTTCCCATTCGGAATCTTGGACGCACTCAGCTACATCAGGTACCAAACTTTAGGATTCGCCGGTCAGACCTCAACCCCAGACTACGTCTCAGCGCTGCTCACGGAGCACCTCTGGGAACACTCGCTCCTCCCATGGAAGTTGCTCGGCATGGGGACGATGCTCTTCGGCATAGGAAGGACATTCGGCGTGATAGTTGGCTTCGTCAAGGCACGAACGATAGCGATAAAGGAGTTCGTTGACTCAGTCAGTGCCATTGAGCGTCTCGGAAGGGACTAGAGTTAGCCGAGGCTCAAGCCATAATTTTAATGGTTTAAAGAAACGCTTAATTTTGAATGAATTTTCAGTATACGTGAAGAAAATGTCAGAACAAAGCCAGCAACTAGTCTGTCCCCCCTGTGGGGCCGTATTCCATACGCCTGAAGAGCTGAAGGAACACGCCGCAAAAGAACATTCGATGTGAGGCGCTAGACTCACATCCTATTTTTTGGTTTCCACGAGAGGTTCTCGGGTCAGAACAGGTAAAGCGAAAAGATTAGACTCAGGACGAGATGGGTGGTCTCCATGCGAAAGGTCGGCTTCGGAATCCAACTGGGAATCGATAAACGGAACTCCCTTTGGTAAATGGAGGACAGATTGCCATGACTTTCGAAGGTAAGTCCGGAATCGTAACAGGAGGGACGGGCGCGCTCGGCAGGGCAGTAACTGAGGCTTTCGTGAAGGCGGGAGCGAGAGTCGCGGTGCCATACATTGTAGACGAAGAGGTGCAGCTCCTGAAGTCCAAGCTGAAGCAATCGATGACGAGGGTGCTGCTTCAGAAGGCGGACCTATTCAATGAATCAAACGTTGCGAATTCTGTCGGTTTCTTCGCCAAGAAGCTCCATAGAATCGATTTCTTGGTCAACCTGGTAGGGGGTTACTTCGGAGGACCAAGGATAGCAGAAACGGACGAGCGGGACTGGGACAGGATGATGCGCCTGAACCTCAAACCTACCTTCCTGGCCTGCAAGGCGGTTCTCCCCTACATGGTCGAGCTCAAGTATGGGAGGATCGTCAACATCGGTTCTGAATCCGGCCTGAGGGGCGAAGGCACTCTGGGCGCCTACTCCGTCTCTAAGAGCGGCGTGCTGAGGCTCACGGAGACTATAGCCGATGAGTACCGGGAGTACAACATCGCGGCGAAC
>JACPTA010000230.1 GCA_016193005.1 Nitrososphaerota archaeon
AGTCGACAAAGGCGAGGGGTACCGTTGTGCCCAGGTATCAATCTAATGACGACCTACACCTTGTGATAAAGTTGGGGAGCGGCTACAACGTAGGGTTCAACCTGAGAAAGATCAGGAACATTGTCAAAGTTGCATCGGGAGGGAGGCCTGCGTTTACGGCTGCTCCTCCACCGAAAGCAAGAGATGATTTGCCACTCGTCTCGATACTCGGCACAGGGGGTACGATAGCGAGCAGGGTCGACTACAGGACGGGAGCAGTTCACCCTGCAATCTCGTCGGGAGATCTCTATTCACTAATTCCAGAGCTATCAGAGATAGCGAGGATAGAGCCTGAAATTCTCTTCAGTCTCTCCAGCGAGAATCTCGAACCTGACCACTGGTCGACGATCGCGGAGAAGGTCGCTCGCGAGGTGAAGAGGGGGGTGAGAGGTATAGTCATAACGATGGGCACAGACACCATGGGATACACCGCAGCCGCCCTCACCTTCGCCCTCCAGAGAATCCCGTTACCGTTGTTCATCGTCGGCTCCCAGAGATCCTCGGATAGGCCATCGTCGGATGCCTACCTGAACCTAATCGGCGCGGTCTCGTGTGCTGTCTCCGCTGAGTTCAGTGGAGTTTTCGTCGTGATGCACAGCGATACCAGCGACAACAAACTTGCGATCCACGTGGGGACGAGGGTGAGAAAGAATCACACGAGTGCCAGAGACGCTTTCAAATCCATAGGGCGAGAACCAGTTGCCTTCTGGTCTCGTTCGGGCTTACAAGTCACCTCCACAAGCTTGAGGGAGAGAGCTCCCTCTTCGTCGTTCAACCCAAGAACCAAGTTTGACAAGAATGTGGCACTGGTGAAGTTCTATCCTTCAATGCCTCCAGCCGTCATCCGTTCGCTGATCAATTCCGGCGTAAAGGGGATAGTCCTCGAAGGCACCGGCTTGGGGCACGTCAACAGCAATAACATAGAGGCTATTGCCGACGCCGTGAAGAAGAAAGTTATCGTCTGCATGGCATCTCAATGCATGTGGGGGAGGGTCGACATGAACGTCTATGACAATGGGAGGGACCTTCTCAAGGCCGGAGTCATTCCTCTTGATGACAGCCTTGGTGAGAGTTCGCTCGTCAAGCTGATGTGGGCCTTGGCAAATTCCGGTTCGATTGAGGAAACCACGAGGATGATGCGGTCGAATATCGCAGGGGAGACTACAGACAGGTCTCTCCCTGAAGCGTGATTGCGGGCTTGAGTCTGCCTTTCGACCCTGTGGCGGCCAAACTCAAAGTTGGCTTGGAAATCCACCAGCAGCTCGCCTCTTCGAAGAAGCTGTTCTGTTCCTGTCCTATCATGAAATCTGCCGAGCTTCCCTCTTCCTTTGAGAGGAGATTAAGGCCAAGCCAGAGCGAGTTCGGACAGATTGACCCAGCAGCAGTCTTCGAGTACAACAAGGGCAAGGTTAACGCATACAGGTGGAATCCCGAATCATCGTGCATGGTCGAGGCTGATGAAGAACCACCTCACAGCCCGAACGAGGAGGCAATTGATACGGCTTTGCTGATCGGACTACTTCTGAATTCCACTCTAGTTGACGAAGTGCACGTGATGAGAAAGATCGTGATAGACGGGTCCAACACTGCCGGATTCCAGCGAACGCTTGTAGTCGCGCTGGCCGGATACGTTGAGGTCGGCAGGCTGAAGGTCGGGGTCCAATCAGTCACGCTGGAAGAAGACGCAGCCCGCATAATTGGTGACGACGAGAGGTCGAGATACTTCGCCCTAGACAGGTTAGGGGTCCCACTGGTTGAGGTAAGCCTTGACCCGATAACTGCTGGTCCCGAGGAGGTTGAGAAGGTAGCCTTGTATCTAGGAAGGGCTCTGCGCTCGACGGGCAGGGTCGAGAGAGGGCTGGGCAGCATCAGGCAGGATCTCAACATCTCCATCTTGGATGGTGAGGTGGTCGAGGTAAAAGGCGTCCAAAAGTTGAATCTTATTGCAAGGGTTGTGCGTTACGAGGCTGTCAGACAGATGGCTCTGGTCAGAATTGCCGAGGAAATACGAAAGAGAGGGATTACACAACCAAAGACCTCCGTCAGGGAGCTCACAGCCGACCTCCAACAGAGTTCATCCTCCGTGGTAAGGCGCATCCTAGAGGCATCGGGAAAAATCTACTGCTTGGCCGTCGTCGGATTCTCCGGCCTGCTGGGTCACGAGCCTTATCCCGGAGTGAGGCTCGGGAGAGAACTCGCAGAGGTCGCAAGAGCAAATTCGATAGGAGGGATAATTCATTCGGATGAATTCAGGAAGCAAGGGATTACCGGAGAGGAAGAAGCGAGAATCAGGAGTGCGATGGGTGCAGGATCCGAAGACGCCCTGATTCTCCTGGGGGGAGATGAACTTCGGGTTTCAGCCACGATTGAACAGGTTAAGGCTCGACTGAGCAAAGCAGCGGATGGCCCTCCTGCAGAGACGAGAGCGGCCACGGACGACGGTGAGACAAGATACATGAGACCTAGGCCAGGCGCCTCGCGCATGTATCCGGAGACGGACATACCAGAAGTGGTCCTCCCAGCTGAGAGGGTGCAGAGGGTATCGAAGCTAGTTCCTGTCCCTTGGAGGACAGCCGTGGATGACCTGATAGCTAGATACTCCTTGAGTGAAGACCTAGCACTCCAAGTCTATGATTCAGAGAATTACGAAGTTTTCGAAGATCTAGCATCAAGACTTCGCTTGGAGCCATCTTTCATCGCTTCGACCCTGGTCGAGATGCCTCCACGCCTCCTCAGGGAGGGAATCGACGAATCGAAGATAAGCGTCAAGATCATTGTGGAGCTGCTCGAGGCCATCTCACATGGGAAGGTGGCCAAGGAGGCTTCGATTGACGTTCTCCGAATTGTGGGAAGGGGTGAAGCTCCCCACGTCGACGCAGCAGTCAGGAGACTCGGCCTCAAGGTGTTGTCAGAGAACGAATTGAGGGAGCTGATCGATAAGATTGTCGAGGATTCTTCAGGCCTCATCATGAAGAGAGGCAACTCCGCATTCAGTGCGCTCATGGGAGAGGTAATGAAACAGGTTCGGGGGAAGATTGATGGAGAACTTGTGAGTAGGATATTGAGGGAGAAGGTCGAGGCCAAACTGAAGGCCGCCCGATGAGACCGAACGTATTCAAACGAGGCACCACGGCTAGTGAGTTTGTATGCGAAGGACTCAAGGTCCAGTTGTCCTATGATTCACGCAGCTAGCTAATGATTCCGAGGACGCTTAAATAACTTCGATTGAAAGGCAAACTATCTATTGCCCTCCGATACCGTCAAGATCCGAGTTAAGGTAGGACCTAGCGAGGCTGAAGTTGAGGCGGACCTCTCGCATTTGCGAGAGGCTATTGGACTGATTCCCGAGGTGCTCAGCAAGTTGCCTGGACAGGTTAGAACGGAGGCTAGCCCGGCCGAGGCTACGCTGCCGCGACCCTCAAGGGCTACAGTTGGAGTGGAGGCCTCAGGTGTCGCGCTCCCGACGATCTTCATCGAGAAGGGCGATTCACTCAACGATCTTGTATCGAAACTCTTCTCCGACCCCTGGGGAAAGAGTCCAAGGAAACTTTCTGAAGTGAGGGAAGCCCTACAATCATACGGGCTGAACTATCCGAATCAGTCCGTGGCAGTGGCGCTCCTCCGCCTTGCGAAGTCGAGCAGGATCCGGAGGTTCAAGAGCGAAGGCGGAGAGTATGTCTACACGGCCTCGACCTCTCTAATCCTACCTCAGTCCCCTCAGGAATTGAGTGGGGGATCTGAATTAGAGAAGACAGTAAACGTTTAATCGCATTGGCAATCGAGCCGGATGGAGGTTCAGTCGCTAGAAATTGTCGTCAGAGAGGCAGCTCTCTGTGTCGGTCAAATACGGTGAAGTCGAGGTCAATTTCTCGGGTTCTCCAGAAGTTGTGATTCGGTCGCTTCATGAATTCATTGCAAAGCAGATACCCAACATGGACCTTGCGAGAAGTATCTCCGTCAACTACTCTCTGAACGATCTGATACAGCTCTTCAAAGAGTACATCAGGTTCACCGAGGAGGGGCCGCGCGTCTGGGCTCAG
>JACPTA010000231.1 GCA_016193005.1 Nitrososphaerota archaeon
GAACTTCACGTTACAGACGGCGCGTGGCGACCGAGTTATACGCGAACTAGGCAGAAGAGCACGGAATTCGGTGGATGAATTCCGTTGGAGCTCAAATATTCAGATCTATCCTAATTAATGATTGTGCTCTCTGCCTTCAGGTACCGAATCTATCCCAAACTCGAGCAGGAGGAGCGGCTCAATCGCTCCCTGCTCTCACTCTGCCATCTGTACAACGACCTGAAGGCCGAAGAGATGAGAAGATACAGGGAAGAACGCAAGTCAACACCGCTAACAAGGTTCAGGAGACTCGCACTGGATGCTCGCAAGCAGAACGACGAGCTTGAGACAATATACAGCCAGGTTGTGCAGAACGTCGGTGACCGCATCGATGGAGCGTTCAAGAACTTCTTCGAGGGACGCGCGAGGTTCCCGAAGTGGAAGAAACCACACAGACATAACTCGCTGACATATCCACAGTCAGGGTTCAAGCTGAACCCGACCAAGGGTCTTCTCCTCTCGGGTCTAGGTTACGTTAGAATCTTCGTCCACCGCCCTCTTCTGGGAAGGGTCAGACGGCTCACCATCAAGCGAGAGGTCGGCGAGTGGTATGCCGTCTTCATCACAGAGCGGGACGCATCCAACAAGAGCCCCCTTGAGGATATACCAATCGAGAAGGTTAGGGGCGCTGACATCGGCCTAGATAAGTTCGTGACTCTCGACGATGCGACATCAACAGAGTATCCAGAGTTTCTGAGAACCTATGAGGGCAAGCTCAGGCATATACAGCACCACTTCAATCACAAGGTCAAGAGCTCCAAGCGCCGTCACGAACTCGGCCGGTGGCTCGCGATGCTCCACATGCATGTCAAACGCCAGCGGGAAGACTTCCAGAACAAACTGGTCCATCAGGTCTTCACGGCGAACGATGTCCTAGTCCTTGAGAAGCTGAACGTCTCTGGGATGCTCCGCAACCACACACTCGCAAGAGCGATCTCCGACGCTTCCTGGAGCAGGTTCGCCAGGAGGGCCGTCCTCAAGGCCGAATCACTCGGCAAGCACACAGTCTTCGTCGACCCGTGGGGCACCACTCAGTTCTGCCGCAACTGCCTCCAATGGGTCCCAAAGGACCTATCGGATAGGGAGCACAGTTGCTCGAACTGTGGCGAGATGATCCCAAGGGACGTGAACTCCGCACTTCTCATCAAGAGGCTTGGCATCCTTAGAAGCCCGCCCTCGGACGGAGGGTCGTCACTCGCAGAGCAAGGACCTCTGCCCTCCCTCAGGGAGATGGTAGGCCCGAGCGTTGAAGCGGGAAGCCGCCGGTCATGATCGGTGGAGGACGTCACACATTTGCGTCGAGTTCGATAACACTCCTAAAAATGCGAACCGTCGCAGTGTGCAAGAAGGCATTATATCCACGGTTTCCAACCCCAAGTGTCATCAAATGGTGGAAATCAGGAAGGATTATTTCACCGAGAGGTTGTCCATCGTAACGTCCGAGAGGGCTTTGCGGCCCAACCCCGCGAAGCAAGTTTCAGCCCACGCTTCCAAATGTCCCTTCTGCCCTGGGAATGAAGAGATGACTCCTCCCGCAGACCTAGTTCTCGTCCGTAAGGGAGAGACTCTCGCGAAACAGACCGATACCGAGGGAGAATTGATCAAGGACTGGATAGTTCGAGCGTTCCCAAACAAGTATCCGATAGTGACCCCAAGTGCCTCACCTTCTTACGGAGAGTATCCCCACTACAGTGAGCCAGCGATTGGTTACCACTACGTTCTCGTCGCGACTCCGAAACATGGAGAACACTTCGCCAAGGTCAATATCGAACAATGGACGAACATCCTGGCGTCTGTCCAGGACAAGGTTCGTTGGCTCTACGGGCAGAGGGGAGTCAGCTTCGTACTCGTCTTCATCAACAGCGGTAAGGAAGCTGGTGCTACGATAGACCATCCGCACCTACAGATGGTCACGGTGCCAAGGCTCCCTCCGGTTGTCGAGTTGGAGGCAATCAACGTGCAGAACTCGCTGAATGACCTCGGTATCTGCCCGATGTGCCAGGTTGTTGCTGCCGAGAGCGGGGGGCCCAGGCAGATACTCTCAACCGAGTTCTACCTTGCCTACGCTCCGTGGGCCTCGACGCTCGCATACGAGTTCTGGATCTACCCGAAGAGGCATCAGACAAGCATCCTAAAGCTCTCGCAGAAGGAGTTGATGGACCTCTCCCTGATACTGCGTTCCACATTGGGGGGAATGGCCAAAGCCCTCGGAGATTGCAGTTTCAATCTCGTGATTCACAGCTCTTCCGAAAAGAAGACAACGAAGCAGATACACTGGCATATCGAGGTCTTCCCAAAGCTAACTACTTGGGCAGGGCTCGAATTGGGCGGGGGCATCTACGCCAGCGAGGTCTCCCCCGAAGCAGCGGCCGAGCAACTGGGAGCGGCGAGCAGGAAGGAACTCGCACAGCTCGTCGGGATTACCTAGCTCGAACGCCCTTCAACCTGTCGATCAACTGAATCTCGAACGGGTCTATACCCCGCTCGATGGCCGTATAGTATGCAGCGAAGTCAAGAATGTACGCCATCGAAACGAGCTGCGAGAGACTGCTCCTCCCCACCCCCGAGACTTGTTTCGTCTTGACTCCCTTGCCGGTGAGAATCTTGAGTAACCTGCCGAGGTTGGTCTTCTCATACAATGATTCGCGCCCGTGCCTGAGGACGACTGGAAGAAAACGACCCCCGTTTTCTGTCTCCCACGATTCAACTTCGTTGTGGAAGAGATCAGGCGCGTACGCGGCAGACGCGTGCATCTTCGCGTTTTCGTTCAGGGAGTTCTTGAATCTTGTTGCGACACCTTTCGTTATGGAACTTCCGTAGATCTTTGGTCTCGAATTGGCTAGGAGGCGAGCGAGTTGCTTGGAAGGATTTCTAGCAATCGGCACAGACGAAGAGATTCTCGATGCGATCTTCTTCATCGAACTGATGGTTTCCGCGACTTCCCTATCGGCGCCCTTTATGACAGATGCTTCTCTGAGAACCGCGAGGGAAGCGAAGAGCACATAGGAGAGAGTATACCGAGGCGCAACCATCAGGGGTATCCTCACGTAGGGCAGCCGATTTCTTTTTGCAAAACCTTCAAGCCTTCCGCCTGAAGAGATGACTGCGATCTTGCCGGTACGCTTCCTAATCCTCTCGGCCATCCTAATGGTCTCTTCAGTATTCCCTGAGGCACTGCACGCGATCACGAGTGTGTTCTCAACCCTTAGCCGGGGCAGGTCGCCCTTGAAGACCGACAACTCTGCTTCGCCAGACGATAGCATCCAGTCGGAGATTATGTCTCCAGCTGCCGCCGAACCTCCAATCGCCAGATAGACGACTCTATCGAACCTCCCGGACGGACAACTGACGTGTTGCTCCCATGCTTCGGCAGCGAATCGGGGCCAACCCTCGTAAACTCTGTATATCCTCCTCTTATCTACCTGATCCATTCGGCTCTGCTTGATGTCTCGACCGCTCATTTTAGAATCGCAGCCCTTCTGTTAGCTTGTCCGCATGCTCTTGACATTTTCACATTTAAGCTCCCCATTTGCCCCCCTTCGAGCCAGAGAGGTGTACGGACCTCAATCAGGGAGGGTAAACCGGCCATCGCGCTCGCGCAATACTGCTCCACAGCTCTTGAAGCATGGAGAGGGAGGCTCCGGGGGCTCCGCGCGCAATCTGCTAGACCTGGCAATGAAACAATCCGCTAACGCTCTTCCGCAGTCAGTCCTAGGCACAGAGAAAGCTGTCCACTTTCGTTACGGGATTTTGCCGTACCGTTTCAGGAACAGTTCGTTTGCTTCCATATACGACTTCCTGTCTCCAATGTCGAAGAATTTTCCCTTTACGCTCATTGCGCAGACGTTCTCTCCCGCCTTCATCGCAGCCTCGATAGCCTCCTTCATTCCGTAGATCTTGCCCTCTGGGATGTACTTGAGGAAGCTCTTCTCCATGATGTAACATCCGATATTGATGTCTCCTCCGATTACTGGTTTCTCTCTCCACGACGCGATTCTCCCACTCTTGTCGACGTCTATCAAACCGTACTTCAGCTGGGTCTCATACTTCATCAGCCCCATTGTCACAAGTGCCTTCTTCCTGAGATGAAACTCGAGTAGGGGCTGAAGCTTGAAGTCTAGAATTGCGTCCCCGTAGACACAGAGGAACCTGCCGTCGACCCTCTTGTTCACGGCTCTCAGTTGACCGCCGATTCCGAGCGGTCGGTTGGACCTTGCGTACTCTATGCTCACGCCCAGTTCGGAGCCGTTCCTGAAGTACTCCTCGATCATCCTACCCAGATAACC
>JACPTA010000006.1 GCA_016193005.1 Nitrososphaerota archaeon
AAGAAGAACTATTCCCAGACAGAAGCAGGAAAGAGATACTTCATCAAATTATACGAGAGAGCCAAGAGACTCAACGATAAGAAAATGATGGGTTTCTGCAAAACTATCTTTGATGTGTACGACAAGTTTCGGATTGACGAGCAAATTTCTCGGCCCCGATAGCGATTCATGTTGTTGAGGTTGGGGAGATTCATCCAAAAACAGAGGAAGATGGAATGAAAGAACTTGGGTAGATACTTAGATAAACCAAGACAATATCCTTAACGGCGTATCCATGATTTGTAGTTATCGGTTAACCAATCAGGGACATCAATAACGACGAAATTTTCGAATTCAATTACTTCTTGCTTGGTAGGCGTTCTTTCCAGTTTCATTGTCAAGAATTCCCGCAATTCGGACCTGCTGACCCTTATCATTAGAATTAGCTTCCGCCTTCTCCTTATACCCGCCCGGGTCCAAAATTGCCGGTCAATCCTTTCCTAATTTTGCACCCTGAGTCACTCTCTTTTATAGCAGGCACACATTGAGGATATTGTGTACTGCACGAACTGCGGCTCGCAGAATCCTGACGATGCGGCATACTGCTTCAAGTGCGGCAACAAGCTGATGGCATCTGCGACGGCTCCTAGTCAGGTGCAGACTCCAAGCCCCCCACCAGCTTCCCAAAATCCTGCGCAAGGAAAGAGCGCCGTTCTAGCAGCTTTTCTGAACCTCTTCTTTGGATTAGGTTACGTGTACCTCGGATACAGCAAGGTACTGGGCGTCCCCACGATCGTCTTCGTCGTACTGACGCTGGTGGTCTATATCCTGATAGGGGTCGCAACGTTAGGGATAGTGACGCTGATAGTGGCGATACTGCTAGCGGTAGACGGGTACGAGAAGGGTAAGGGAAAGAAAGGATACATCAGCACGCAATAGTCATCCTATCCCTTTCACTGACCGAATCTCACAGGGAATCAGCACCTCAGGGCACTTCCTGAAACTCTACGGCTGGATAATGGTCCTTAGTAGACTAAGGCCGTCGGCAGCCCCTACACCATTTCACGAAGGCACCGAATGAAAAGGACTCGCTCGTGAGGGACGTCGCAATTGACCTCAGGCGTAGGCGATTTCGTGGTCAGTAATTTCCCACTTGACGCCGGTATTGATTTCCGAGGGCGAGATGGAGAGCAGGATTCTCGGGCGACATCTTCAAGATATCCAGATTGTCAACGACCCTGACCAGCTTCTGCTCCTTGAAGTGGTGATCATAGCTCCAGATGTCAGCATCCTTCATCACGGCCACAGCGAGAAACTCTACATCTTCCGGGTCGATAGGCTCAATCACAGAGCGAGCCTTGCGCATCGCTTGACCATACGGAGGATCAACAATCACGATGTATTCACCGAGAGCGCTAGTGAACTGCTTGAGGTCGATATCGATTTTCTTCCCGCTCCAGTCCTTGCTGTTCTCCCACAATTCATCAATGGCCTTGTTTGGGGTGAAGAGCTCGAGCTCTGAACTCTTGATTATTTTTCCAGCCAGCCCGTCTGGCTTGAGTAACCATTGAACGATAATGTTTGTATGGACGACGTATCTCGTCTGCAACTATTGTTGTCTTACCCGTTGAGAAAGCTTCCCCTCGATTCTTAAGCCCCTATGAATAGCCTCTTCCTCGCTTATACCCGTCTCAACGAATCTTTCGAGAATCTTTTCTGCCTCGACTCGCTTCTGGAATCCCTTGGTGGCCACAGCGCTCCAGTTAATCTGATCGTGCTTGTCCATCTCGCGCTTGAGTGACGCAGGCACCGTGATGGTCATGTGTACCATCCTCCCGCCCCGCTTCATATGCCTGAATACATATTGATACGTATTTATCTCTTCCGTCCAAGCAAACCCCACGAGAATGCGTGATCCACAACCTATGAACCCGCTCGTTCCACCGCGCTTGCGAATAATCAACGCTCAACATGGATATTAGAACCTCGCACCTGAGGAAGCCTCGATGCCGATTCGCGCTACGATGACGGGGAGCTGGTTCAGACCTCCGGAGATCGTGAAGCTAATCTCAAAGAGCCCCACTGGAGAGATTTCAAACAAGCATCGCAAAGTAATCGAAGCTGCAGAGCGGAAGGCGATACGGAATCAGCTACATCCCAACCGAAGCCGGTTCGGGCTTTATTCGGTGAGCAACGGAGAGCAGAGGAAATCAAGCTACACGGCGTACCTTCCCAACAGGTTTCACGGATTTTCCAAGAAGGAGAGAGCTCGCGTCCTGATAACCAAAGACTTCGTCAGCGAGATGCGGGAATCCAACCCGACCTTCCTGACACGGTTCCGAGGAAATGCTTCCCCTTCCTACGTCTTGCCGAAGATAGTGAGCAAGCTGGAGTATCATGGCGAAGATTTGGCGAGGAGGGAAGCGCTGGATGCCGCGGAACTGGCCAAGGAGGAGAAGGCTCCCAGAATATTCATTCCCTCAGCCTCACCCGGGGTGATACCGATATTCTTCCAGCGAGGGAGGGTCTACCGTGACCATCTTGAGTACCTCGCAGCCCTGACCAAGGAGATGAGAAAGGAGTACAGGGCGATACTCGGCGTAGGCGGCGTGGACCTGCAGATCGACGCTCCCGACCTGGCAATGGCGAAGGTCGCTGCCGTCGGCTGGGGGATTGACTTCTACAACGCCCTTCCACATCACGTCGACGCGATCAACGATGCAATCGCTGGGCTTCCAAGCAGCAGGATAAGGGTCCACTACTGCTTCGGTAACTGGCTCGGCTCTCACAGATTCGATGCTGAATTTTCGAGGATAATACCAGAGGTGCTCCGGCTGAAAGCAGGCACAATCGTGGGTGAGATGGCCAACCCAAGACACGAGGGCGATGTTCTGAAGCTTGCAGATTATCTGAGAGAGCACGATTGGCCGAAGAGGCTGACGCTGGCGGCGGGCGTAATCGATGTCAAGACACCCATCGTCGAGACACCGGAGACCGTAGCGGGAAGGCTCGAAAGGCTAGCGGGAATCGACAAGATCGGTCCCGAGAGACTGATGGCGGGAACCGATTGTGGATTCGAGACTTTCGCGAGTGTCAACAACGTCACCTACGAAGTTGGACTGCAGAAGCTCCAAGCCGCAGCTGTGGGAGCTGAGATCGAGTCAGAGAGGCTGAAACTGGACTAGGTTCTCGCGCGCTTCGGTCAGTCTCTTGAACGCGAACCTAGCGTCCGAATTTTTTCTCAAGCTTAAGAGCAGGGCTCACATGGACTGCACGACTTCGGCGCTTGGGAACAAAGACTAGGAAGTTCGGAGTCTCGAAGAGGGAGAGCCACGATTCCACGCGCTTCTATGCCAGAAGACTGTACACGACCATTAACAAAGAAGAGAAGGCACTCGAGGTAGAAACCCTAGTGCCGCCGGCCGTGCTCGACCAAGTACTCTGCCAGGACGCCAGAAAGATCCAAGGAATTCCAGACTCCAGCATCCACCTGATGGTAACGTCACCCCCCTACAACGTTGGAAAGGAGTACGACGAAGACCTTAGCATCGATGACTATCTAGACTTGCTGAACCGCGTCTTCAAAGAAACATACCGAGTATTGATGAACGGCGGACGAGCGTGCGTCAACGTGGCCAACGTGGGCCGGAAGCCGTACATCCCATACCACAAGTTCGTAATCGATGCGATGGCTGAAACGGGTTTCTTGATGCGGGGCGAGATCATATGGGACAAGGGCGCGGGAGCTGGAACATCGACCGCTTGTGGGAGCTGGCAATCGGCGTCAAACCCCACGTTGAGAGACGTTCACGAGTACATTCTCATGTTCTCAAAGGGCAAGTTCTCTAGGAACAGCGAGAATAGAGAGAGCACTATCTCGAGAGACGAGTTTCTCGAGTTTACAAAGAGCGTATGGAAGTTTTCACCAGAGTCAGCGGAGAAAGTGGGTCATCCTGCCCCATTTCCGATAGAGTTGCCCTACCGATGCATCCAACTGTACACCTTCAAGGGTGACGCGGTTCTGGACCCTTTCTGCGGGGTCGGGACTACCTGTCTCGCAGCAAGAAAGTCAGACAGACACTTTGTAGGTATCGATATCAATCCTACCTACGTTGAGAAGGCGAGGAGCAGGATAAGCGAACACGAAGCGCAAGCAAGTGTAAGATCATACGTGACACGAAAGGCTCGCTAGCTTGTAATCAGGCACTAGAGTTTGTGCTGAAAAGGACTGGGCAGCTTGAAGCTACATAGAACTCAGGACGACAGTTGAAATCTCTCACCCACAACCTATTCTCAGCTGGTCTGGGCTTATACCTCGTTTCACGCTCCGGTCTTCCACTACTCCTCGAGTTGCTTTTGGTTGCTTGGCTCTCGTTGGCGATCAACTGGGTCATCGACATTCTGGGGCACAAAAAGTCAGGAGGAATCCCCATCAGGACGTTTGTAACCCATTCCATCTTCACCGCTCCTCTCTGGGGAGGACTCGTGGGACTAGCCACAATACTTGTCCCGCAGAACGTGTTGAGCATTCACGTAAGCTCGACCCTGACACTTTTGGCAATCACCACCAGTATGATGATTGCTTGCCTGCACCTTCTTCTCGACAGTCTCACCGAAGGAGGCGTTTATCTTGGTCGACGGAGGATAGCAATCGCTCACTTCAGTTACAACAACCCTGTCCTCAACCTAGGTTTCATGATTATCGGTGCCACGCTTCTAATCGTCTCATTCTTTTGATTCGTGACGGACTAACCCGCCACATGCAATTAGTGGCACTTTTATATGCGACCCATCTAATTTGAGACGGAATTAATGTCAGGACCCATCCGGCAGGCGGCATGGCGGCTCATTCTTCCAGAGATAAGGAAGATAGTCAGGGAAGAGATTGCCGACCAGCTGGGGAGCTTCCGGGGAGAGGTCCAAGGCGAATTCAAGTCTGTTCAAGGAGAATTCAAGGCAATTCAGGGCGAATTCAAAGCGGTACATTCAGAGATACGCAGGCTCGACGAGAAGATTGAGTCAACAGACGCAAAGATTGACTCCGTGAAGGATCAACTACAAGAGAAGATTGAATCCGTACGAACTGAGCTTGGCGCGAAGATCGACGGCCTAGATAAGAGAATGGATCTTGTTCAGCAAGTAGCCGTGTTACAGAGCAAGGTCAGCGAACTCGAGGAGAAGCTCCAGAAAAGCAGGTGAGGTCCTACCTAGCCTGGATCTAGGCACCGCCAATCTCGTTGCATTTCTCTAAACAGGAAGCGTGATGGAGCCGAACTGTGAAGCCAGTTGAAGCATCACTTCCAGATCTCGCCCCTCTTCCTGACGAGGAATGTCCTCTCGAACTCTATCACCGAGGTCGAGTCAGGCTTGTAGCCCACCGTCCTTATCGTCACTAACCCCATCCCCTTACGCGATTTCGATTCCCTCGCCTCGATCACCTCCGACCGCGCGTAGAGGGTGTCTCCTGCGAAGACTGGGTGAACCATCTTCATGTTGCTCAGCCCCAGCATCAATCCGTGCTTGCTCGTATCTTCAACGGAAAGTCCAGTCACGATGGCAAAGGTGAGAGCACCATTCACCAACAGCCTGCCGTTGAAGGGCTGGCCTGGGAAGTTCTTCTTAGCATAATCCTCGTTGAAATGGACCGGGTTCGTGTTGCAGGTGAGCAGTGTGAACCAGATGTTATCAACGTCCGTTACCGTCCTTCCCAGCTGATGCTTGATTATTTGGCCCTTCCGGAAGTCTTCAAAGTACTTCCCCTGACTCGGAGACACTTCAGACATGGTACTGCGTAGAAAATCCTCCTAGATTAGCATTGAACAAGCTTGATGGCCTTCTCCTGCGGTAAGGTTTTTAGGCTCGGTCGGAAAACTCTGAAAAGTTGAAGCGCAGATACATCGGTAAGAGTGTTGAGCGCTTCAGGGACCCTTTCTTCGTAACGGGAAGGGGCAAGTTCGTTTCTGATTTTTGTCTTCCTGGAATGCTGCACGCGGCAATACTCAGAAGTCCTTACGCGTACGCAAGGATCAACAAGATTGACACCAAGAGAGCCTCCAGGCATCCTGGCGTGGTGGCCGTACTAACCGGCACAGATGCCGCGAAGCTGTCAAAGCCCATCCCGTTCATGTACTCGCCAACGGGCTTCGGTTCGAAGACTGCCGATGTCTACGCCCTCGCGACTGATTGTGCACGCTACGTCGGCGAGCCCGTCGCAGTGGTCGCAGCGGAGAACAAGCACGCCGCGCACGAGGCCCTGCAGGTTCTCGAGGTTGATTACACCCCTCTGACGCCAGTGGTCGACGCGGAGAAGGCGCTCGAACCCAGTTCTCCCCTAGTCTACGAGCCGTGGGGAGACAATCTCCTTCTCAAGATGAGGTTCACTGGGGGTGACGTCGACAGAGCCTTCAAGGAGGCCGATTACGTAATCAAGGACACGCTAAAGTCGCACAGGTACACGGGCGCACGGGCGCGCCCATCGAGCCGCGCGCCTACGTCGCCGACTATGACCGTCAGAACGGCGCAGTGACACTCTACGCCACGACCCAGCAACCCCACCCGCTAAGGACCACCTTGGCCGCAGCCCTAAGCATGCCCGAGAACAGCATCCGTGTCATACAGCCCGATGTCGGAGGCGCATTTGGAGTGAAGACCCCTCCGTTCCAGGAGGAGATCTTGCTCGCGCTCCTCTCCGTGGTGACAAAGAGACCCGTGAAGTGGGTTGAAGAGAGGAGAGAGAACTTTCTAGCCGGCGGGCACGCAAGAGAGATGGTCCATCACTTCGAGGTCGCGTTCAAGAAGGACGGGAGGGTCATCGGCCTCAAGGAGAAGATGATCGCAGACACCGGCGCCCCTTCTCCCCTCATCGGGTGGGGCATGGCGTTCGTGGGCGCGTTGCACATACCCGGCGTGTACAAAATCGAGAGCGTCGATGTCGAGTCGTCGATGGTGGTCACCAACAAAGCCCCCTGGAATGCCTACAGGGGTTACGGCAAGGAGAATTCCAACCTCCTCATGGAGAGATGCATGGACATGGTCGCAAGAAAACTTGGCATGTCTCCAATTGACGTAAGGCTGAAGAACTTCGTTCAGCCGCACGAGTTCCCGTTCAAACAGATATCCGGGCAGGTCCTGGATAGTGGGGACTACCCGACCGTGCTGAACAGGCTGTTGCAGATGTCGCAGTACGACAAGCTGAGGGAGGAGCGGGCGCGCCTACGGAAACAGGGCAAGTACGTCGGCATAGGGGTCGCCTTTGAAGTCGCGCCCGGGGGTGCATGTCTGCCAGATTCGTACATCACGGGATACGACGGGACAACGGTCAGAGTCGCCCCCACGCGCCAAGTCACTGTTCTCACGGGCATCACCTCACCCGGCACGGGAAACGAGACGATGATCGCGCAGGTCGTTGCAGACGAGCTGGGGATCGAAATTGGAGACGTGTCGGTCGTCCAAGGCGACACCGACAAGTGTCCATACGGCCTGGGCAACTTCAGCGACAGAAGCACGATTGTCGGCGCCTCTTCCGCCATGCTCGCGGCGAGGGACATTCGAGAGAAGGTGCTGAAGGTCGCCGGCTCGATGCTCGAAGCGAGCCCTGATGACCTCGACGTCGAGGAGAGCAAGATCTCCGTGAAGGGTGTCCCCTCGAAATTTCTCAAGTTCAGCGATGTCGCGCAGGCGATCTACAGGAGGCCCTATGACTGCGCGATCGACATTGAACCCGGGCTGGAAGCGACCCGTTACTTCCGAACCCCGAACGCGACTCACATCCCCGATGAGCAGGGAAGGATCAGCACTTACCCATCGTACCCGAACATGGCCCACCTGGCGTTCGTGGAGGTGGACATCGAGACCGGCGAGGTGAAGATCTTGAAGTACGCTGCCGTGCATGACTGCGGTTACATCATGAATCCCATGATGGTTGAGGGGCAGCTGCACGGGGGGATAGTTCAGGGCATCGGCGGTGCACTCTACGAGCATCTCGTCTATGACGATGCAGGACAGCTGCTAACAACGACCTTCATGGACTACCCGATACCGACGTCAATGGAGGTTCCAAAGATTGAGGCAGCGAATCATGAAACCCGGAGTCCGTTTACGCCTTACGGGACCAAGGGTGTGGGTGAGTCAGGACCCGTGGGTGCACCGGCCGTTCTTATCAGCGCCGTCGAAGACGCACTTTCGACCCTCGGTGTGAAGATAACAGAATTGCCACTGAAACCCAACAGGGTCTGGGAGTTGATCAAAGAAGCTAAAAAAGTGAAAGTAAGCCCATGATGAACAAACCCTTCGATTATTTCGCCCCAAAGAGTATCAGCGAAGCGGTTTCCCTTCTCAAGAAGCACGGTTCCGGCGCCAAACTAATCGCAGGCGGCCAGAGTCTGGTCCCGCTGATGAACCTCGGCTTGGCCGCTCCTAGACAGATCATCGACCTCACTCACATCAAGAAGGACTCACTCTCGTACGTGAAGCTCGACAAGGACTCCCTTATGATTGGTTCCATGACGACACATTCAGCCGTTGAGAATTCTCCACAGATAAGGAGACACTGCCGGATCCTCAGCGAAACGGCAATGACAATCGCGGATGTTCAGGTGCGCAACCGAGGGACGATTGGGGGTTCGGTGTGCCATGCTGACCCGGCGGGCGACTACCTTGCTCCCCTCGTAGCGGTAGACGCTGAATTCCGAGCCATCAACCCAAAAAGAAAGGTGAGGACAATCTCGGCCGACAAATTTTTCGTTGATATATTCACCACGGCGCTCAAACGGGACGAACTGCTCACGGAAATCCGAGTTCCCAAACGCCCCAGCACCAGAAATGGAAGCGCGTACGTGAAGCACAAGTACGTCGAGGGCGGATTCGCGATAGTAGGCGCTGCGGCAGTGGTGTCCGTGAACAAGGATGGTATCTGCGACCGCGCCAAGGTGGTCTTGAGCGGGGTGAGTACAAGACCTGTCAGAGTGGACATGATCGAGAAGGAATTCCGTGGCGAGAACCTAGACGAGCGGGCAATCGAAGAGGCGGGCAGGATCGTCCGCGAGGCAGTGCATGACCCTCTGTCAGACATCCACGCCTCCGCTGACTATCGGCGAGAGATGGCAGTCGTCTTCGCAAAGAGAGCGCTGAGATTGGCCCTCGCGAGGTCTCGTAAAACGGGGGCGCAGCACAATTAATGTCGCGCGTAATGGTGAGGGTCAGAGTCAACGGCGCGTGGAAGGAAGCAGAAGTCGACACCAGAACCCTGCTCGTCGACCTGTTGAGGGAAGAATTCATGCTGACGGGTACCCATATCGGTTGCTTGACGGGCAACTGCGGGGCGTGCACCGTGATGATGGATGACCTTTCGGTCAAGTCCTGCACTGTACTCGCGGCTCAGGCGAACGGCGCCGACGTCCTGACGATAGAGGGATTGGCACCGAAGGATAGCGGCACCTCCAACCTCCATCCCATTCAGCAAGCCTTCATCCAGCACCACGGACTCCAGTGCGGCTTCTGCACACCAGGAATGATCCTCTCGGCGTACCAGTTGCTGATGCGAAATCCAAAGCCTACCGAGGAGGAGATCCGCGTCAGCATCGCCGGGAACCTGTGCAGATGCACGGGATATCAAAACATCCTCAAAGCGATCAGCGCGGCTTCGGAACGGACGCTGCAACAATCGGGAAAGCGCGCACTCAGGCGCTAGGCTTTCTCAGAAAGATTCCCTTTGGGTCCAGCTCTTCCCTCAAGAGGCGTACCTGCTCTTCAGTGGGTGGGGGAGTCTCTCTCACCTTCGGCGAGACCTTCAAATTCCAACCTGTATTCTCCCTGACCTTGCCGACACTGGAGTTCCGATGGTAGGAATCCAGGTACATCTGACCGGACTCGTCAAACCTGAGAACGCCCAAAGTGGATATTACTGCGTCCGGCCCTCCTCCCCTCAGACCCTCTCGTTGCCGCTCATCGCGTCCCGAAAGATATCCCGGGCTCGTTCGAAAGTCAATCTTTTCAACGAACCTCTTCCTGTCGTGTGGCATGATGATCAAGAACCTCTTGACGTTGCCCGCTATTTCGCATGCTCCGCCGCTCCCTGGAAGCCTCACCTTGGCCTTGAGATAGTCTCCTATCACCGTCGAGTTCATGTTACCGTACCTGTCCAGTTGTGCCGCGCCCAGAAATCCAACGTCCACGAAATCCCGTTGGACCATGGTCGCAAAACACTCGAAAAAGTCCAAAATCGCCAGGCATCGCGAGCCGAGAGCAGGGTCGCCCATCGTCATCGCCAGACGCGACGGCCTCGAACCTATCGCGCCAGACTCGTAGATGGTCAGGAGGCTGGGAGCATGGTCTCTCTGCGCAAGGAGAGTGGCCAGAACTGGCAGGCCTATCCCCACGAAGACTCTCTCTCGGTCTCTCAGCTCCCTCGCCGCTGCCACTACCATCATCTCCTCCGGCGTGAAGTCCACCGCCGGTCTTCCCCGGTGACGCGCCGTCGGCATCAGCTGTACCATCCATAATCGACGGGACGGCTCTTGTAGCTCTTGGGTTTCAAAGCCTCGAGTTTCTTCCTACCGAGTTTTGAAACGTACTCCTTCCTGTTCTCCACCCCGTATATCCATTCGTCAGCGAACTTCTCAAAATCTTTGCGGCTCCTCGTCTCACGGTCGTACTCCAGATAGTACTCGTTGTCCCTGTCGTAGAATCCCTGGGCTGAGGAGGGATGAGCCCCCCACGGGTCATGAACAACGGCAGCGACCATGAAGCCGGGGACGAGCGTCCTGTTCGGGTCTCTGCGTATTACCTCTGTGTCGACTATCTCCTCCGCAGATACCACGACCCTCTTCGACGCGAACGCTCCGTCCTTTATGTCCGAGAGAATCCCCCACGCGTGCGAGTTCCCCTCCGCATCAGCCCTCTGGACATGGATGAGGGCGACGTCCGGGGTAATCGCGGGCAGGAGGCAGAGCCTCTCTCCCGTGTAAGGGCAGTCCATGAACTTAATCTGGGGATGGTGTCCTGGATAGTCAGAGCCGAAGAGCGTCTTGGCAGGTAGGAAAGGTATCCCCATCGCGCCAGCCTTCAACATCCCTGTTACCGACGCGTGAGTATACTCTTCGAGCTCGATTCTTTTTGGGACGCCATGTTCGACTGCCCTGCGAAAAGCGTGTGCGGACCCTATGCTCGGGTTCCCCAACCAACTGAAGACCAGTTTCCTGATGCATCCCGAACCTATCATCTGGTCCCCAAGGATCTCGGGACTGTGCTTCACCAAGGTCAGGTTCTTCTTCTGTCTGATTACTTCATGAGCAAGGGAGAAGGGGTAGAGGTTTCCAAAACCGCCCACGAAGATGGAGTCGCCGTCATGCACGAATCGCTTGACCGCCTCGCGAGTGCTCATGAACTTCTCATGACTCAAGATAAATCTCGGCTCGAGGTTGCAAGTTGCCATTTAAACTTGAAGCGCACGAATTAGGCCAATAGTCCCGAACCGGCTTGGAGAGCACGCTCATTCGGAACTACTGAACTAGATCAACGGATGGTAAGTTCACTCACCCAAGACCGACAGAAACAAGACTTAAGATTGCAGGTGAGAGGGTTAGGCCGAGTTGTCGCATGACCTTGTAATAGAGACTGAGCGGGAGGTCAAGGACTTTGTGCGGGGTTGCGCGTTCTACGGGACTGGTGGTG
>JACPTA010000238.1 GCA_016193005.1 Nitrososphaerota archaeon
GGCCGCTTGCCCCCATGACGTAGTAGTATGATATGTCTTGGTGAAGGTCGATTATCGGGAGGTCCTGCATCTGGAACTGTGGAACCTGAGAGTCGCTATATTTGCCTTGCCCGACGCGCTATGCAACATCAATCAAGTAAAGAGGATGTAACACGCTGATTCCGACCTCATCACTCAGCTGCATGGCACAAACGCTGCTCTCTGTTGCGATGACCTTCAAGAGGGAGACCGACTTCACCACGTAAATCGGGTGCTCCCCTGTCTTATCCTTGCATAACTTGACACGACAATACATTCGAATCCGAAAAGATTCAAACTCTAGAACGAAAGGCTCGAGTTGCACCGCACCAAACGACATTCCCTCCAAACAAGCGTTCCAGCATTCGGCAACATTGAGCGCCAGTTAAAGGAGGGAAAACCTCGTTAGCACCCCGCAAAAACTATGTTTCCAGCCATTTGGTGCGCGCTGGCATTCGAATTCCAGTCGCCCCATACAGTAGACATTGGTGTATGGGTCCACTACATGCCGACTTTCTGCTACCATTCCGTCTTTACGGCAGCTTCGATGGCCTTGTCAGTGGTTATTACAACCGAGGTTGTCTCTCTAGCCAAGGAGGAAATTAGAGAGTCAAAATAGTCCATCCCTTCCTCTTGCAGTACTAGCGCAGAGTAAATCGATGAGACAGAATTTGTCACGATCTTGGGTGGCGGAATCTTGCTTTCTAGCGCACGCCAAGATATCTCTCGTTCGGAGTAGGAGTATCCCTTGATCTTCATGACCAAGTCAGCCTCTATTACCGAGACCATTGGCATGAATACGTCACCATCGGAAGAAACCCTGCTGATGTGTTCGACGGAGCGTTTGTGCGTCCTGTCCTTGGGATTAAGGTAGCCGATTATGGCCACCGTATCGATGAGTCTCATCTTCTTTTCATCGGCATATGGACGTAATCAGTGGCCTCGTGATCCTCTTCTTTCCACCCTGCTAGCTTTTTTCTCCCGATTTCTTGTGCCTTGGTCGATAGAATTTCCGGGTCGAACAGCTCCACCCTTCCGATGCCCGTTGCCCTTGCAACGAGCTTTCTATCGACATCAATTTGAGCTTCAGTTCTGACTCTCTTTGGCAACACGAGTCTGCCCTTCTTGTCCACCGAAACTGTCTCACTCACAAGGTCCGTCCAGTGATACCACTACTTAAGTCCAGTGGGAAAAATGTCGAGATTTCGCTTAATAATACCACTACAAGGCGGGGTGGGATTCGCGTACGACTACCCCCATACGGTAGCCGTCCTTGGGATGTCACCGTGCCTGCCAGCGATATCCCTCGGAAAGTCGGCCAGCGGCAATCCGAGTCCGCTCGCGCCGCTAACGTAGCATTACGATAAGTCTTCGTGGAGATCTATTATAGGAAGGTTCCAGAAGTTGATCTCCTCGACGACAAGAAACGATTTATTTGTCTTGCCGAGATTCGCAATTACTGGAACTCAACCGCATAGAGAGGATGAATTACCTGTATCCCGACGCCATCGAAGAGCTGCATTGCACATACGCTACTCTCGGTCGCTATTGTCCTGACCCCGCTCTCCTTGAACAACCTGAACAGTCTGTCGCCCACCGCCACTGATAGCTCGTATCCGAGGTCGCCGTGTTTCATGCCGAAGGTGCCAGCCATTCCGCAGCAGGTACCGTTCTCCAGGACCTCTGGAACCCCGCTCGAAAGGGCCCTTTCGTGACACGGTATATGAAAACCTATAGTTTCGTTAGTTGTAAATACCGGTCTGAGGCTCAGTTTGCCAAGGTCCTTCTCGATCAATTCGAAGAATGAATGACTGTTCTCTCCGATCTTCACAGTCGATTGGCCAGGCACCAGCTTGCCGTACACCTCGCGGAGCATATAGATTGCCGTCGGCTCAGTGGATACAACAGTGTAACCTTCATTCACATAGCGGTCCAAGATCCTGAGATTAAAAATGGAGACCTCCGTTGCCTTCTCTATCTCGCCGTAAGAGACGTACGGCATCCCACTCCATTTGAGTTCCGGAACCTCGACACGATATCCAAGTGATTCCAGTACTTTGATCGCTCGCACGCCGAGCTCTGGATCGTTGTAGTCTGCATAGATGTCTGGAAAGAAAACTAGCTTACCCGCAGCCCCACTGCCAGGCCCGAGAACCTTCAGTCTGGAACGCAGTCTCTTCCTCGCAAATTGTGGGAGCGTTCTGCGGCGGTCGACACCCACGATCTTCTCCATGAGGTATCTTGAAAGTGATCTTCTGAGGAGCCAGTTTGAGAGTGGTGAGGTTGCGCTTGCGACCTTCGCTAGCGTCTCTGACTTCGTGAAGAAGGAGTTAATGAGTAATTGCCCGTTCTGCTTTATCTCCTCATTCTTGACTTTGGCGATCATCATGGGCATGTCGATGTCGACAGGGCAGATCTCTTTGCACAAGCCGCATGAGATGCAGAGATGCGCGAACGTCGCCTTCTCCAGGCCGTGAACATTTGCCGTCCACGGGATACCGATGGGACCCGGATAGAGATAGCCAAAGGTGTGACCAGAAGTTACCCCGTACGTCGGACAGATGTTCATGCAGGCTCCGCAGCGAATGCAGTTCAGCGCATCGCTGTACCACGGGTCCTCCCTCATCTTGGTACGCCCGTTGTCAAGGATTATGACGTGGAATTCCCGTCCTTCGTTAGAGCCCGCCAGCCTGAGATGCTGCGTAATCAAGGAGACGTAGACGGTCATCCTCTGGCCAGTTGCGCTGATGGCATGCCCCACCACAAGCCCGGCAACATCGTTCCAGGACGGAACAATCTTCTCCATCCCCATGAGGACGACATGGGTTCGGGGGAGCGAAGTGACAAGCCTACCGTTTCCCTCGTTAGTCTCCAGAACTATCGAGCCCGTCTCGGCCACGCCAATGTTGGCCCCCGAGACTCCCATCTCAGCCGAAAGGAAGATTGGTCG
>JACPTA010000007.1 GCA_016193005.1 Nitrososphaerota archaeon
AGAGTAACAGACCAGAAGCAATAAAGGAACTCGCAGAGCTAGCCGCAAAGATTCCCAATGAAGTGGCGTTGGAGACTGCCGCACACGGGAGCGCTTCTCATTGCACAGAGCAACTTCTCACCTTCGGCAAGGCCGGATGCAAGCATATCATCCTCTACTTCGTGGCCGTCGAGAAAGGCTGGTCCGAGACGGTGAAGGAGTTCGCAAGGAAGGTCTTACCACACTTCTAGCCAGCCCGACTTATCTCTTCAAGCCTTCGCGCAGGTGACTCTTCGGCACGCCTACCGCGACTGTCCAGAAGTTCCCGACCCTTATCGTTGCTGTGAAGGTCAACAGCTCGAATGCCAGCCAACGGTCAATCGAATGGTCCCTCTCTATCCAGAGGCTCAGCTCCAGGAAGGCAAGTCGAATGGCGTCTTCAAGCCCCCTGCCGGTCTCCGTGGACGCGATGGCGTAAAGCATCTCGTCGTTCTCGATCCTCGGCATCGAGATTGTCTGCCCCTTCCTCAGGTCTAGCCTGAGGGTCGTTCTCGAGGGCATCTCTACGGCCGCTCCCGAGAGCTCCCCGTCACCCTGTACGGCATGTACATCACCAATGTGCAGCAGGGCTCCCTCCACCCTGACCGGTAGGTAGACGGTCGAACCGGATGTCACCTCCGCGATGTCCATGTTCCCGCCGTGCGGGCCCGGGAACCACGTGAGGTAGGTCTCAAACGGGTCGGCAGTGCTCAAGGTCCCTATCATCGGACGGTACGGAAGAACGAACTTGTCGAAGTAGACCTTTCCATCACGTATGGGACATATCCTTGTGCCATGAGGGATGCCATCGTAGTTCAGGAATCGATGTATCAGCTCCGTATCGAACTTCGAAGTGTACCAGAAGGAGACGACCCGGGTGGCGCCTTGTCCAATCAGAGGTTCGATTCGTTCAATCTTGACCACCAACGTGTCGCCGCTCTTGGCCCCGTTAACGTAGATTGGACCTGACTGGGGATTGGGATAGGGAACGGCTTTCATGTCTCGCCTGTCGCCCTCTTTCCTAACCTGTCCCGAGAACGCGTCCTCCGTCTCCACACGAACGACCTCTCCCGGGTCAACCCTCAATCTTGGACTGTTACGGGCACTGATGGTGTAGTTCAGCTCGCCCTGATCCTTCAGCGTAAGTTCTCTCATGGAATGACGACGCCGCAGAGAGTGCCTTGTAATTAAATGAATTCCGTGTTTGAATTTACCGGTGAGGCATGGGTGCTATGTGGGCAGCCTCATCTCGAACCTCGCCCTACCGCAACCGATGCAGACGAACTTGCTGTTCGAGTATACTGGCTTCAACCTGCCCTCCTGTTGGGTGAGAACGTACGAATCATCGCGCCGTGTCCTAGTCTCCCCGCAGCTGCACGCGACTGGCGGTGCGAGCTCGCTCATAACCAAATAGAGACTAGGGACGTATTAATCTGTTCTCGGACGGCAGGCCTGACCTATCTCTGGATGAGCTCTTCTTTGCGCAGCTCTTTCAGGATGGCTCCCATGGCTGTCAGTGTGGTCGTGACCTTGGGGATGGTTGCGGTCGTGCCCATATGCCCTATCCGAACTATCTTTCCAGTGAGTTCGCCAAGGCCGCCGCCAATCATTATGTCATAGCGAGAGACGAGCTGCTTTCTCAGCTGCTTCTCCCACCGTGGGTCCACCTTGGGGACCGTCACCGTCGGAGAGTAGTATCTCTTGTCCGGGAAGAGCTCCAGCCCCATCTCAGCGAGTTTGTCTCGTGTGAGCTTCGCGACCTCCTGGTGCCTCCTGTATCTGTTGTCGAGCCCTTCGTTGAGCACGATCTCCACCGCCTTCCTCAGACCTACGATGATCGAAGTTGGCATCGAGGACGGGTGTGGATGGCCCCAAGAACCCATCTCGACAATGGCCTTTGCCCAGACGTTCAGATTCAGATACCTCGTGTGAATCTTGTCTCCGTTCTTCTTCGCCGCTTCCCAGGCCTCAGGACTGATTGCGACGGGATTTGCGCCAAACACACCGCCGAGCGCCTTGCTTGCGTAGCCAATCGCGTAGTCTGTCTTCCACTCGTCCGCCCTGACGTCGAGACCACCAAAGCCTGATATCGCGTCGAGTACGGTGAGAACGCCATGCTTCTTGCAGACCCTGAAGATCTCACCGGCCGGGTTCACAACACCCGTTGAGGTCTCGTTATGAACAACGAAGAGAGCTTTTCCGGCTGGGTCCTTGTTGCTTTCCAGCACCTCAGCAACCTGCTCCGGAGTGACGGCGCTACCCACATCGCTCCTGATTGGTATTGGTTTTCCCCCCCAAAACTTTATCATTGTGATGATCATATCGGTGAAGAGCCCGTTCGCGCAGACGAACGCCTCCTGTCCAGGAGTAACCAGATTTGCAACCGCCATCTCCACGGTCAATTGCCCTGGAATCGGGACGATAATCACGTCGTTCTTCGTGCGAAAGACTTTCTGCAGCTTCGACGTTGTGTCGTCATAGAGCACCTTCCACTTGTCGCCGTAGTGTGGAAGTATGGGGAGCGAGAGCGTGCTCAGCACTTCAGGCTCAGGTTCAGACGGACCCGGAATCATGAGCAATTTGGAAATCGACCTCTTCGCCCGAACGCCCCACGAGCATATTTAAGCGATTTAGCTCGAATCATTTATTTACCAAAGCGTCTTCGTTCGCTCAAGGTCTTCGCGCGTTGAACGCCGGACGAGCATATTTAAGCGATTAACAGACGCGAGCGAGAAATCCCACACCCTTCAGGGGAGGGACGAAAGCGAGCCGGGGGATAGTTCAACAAAAGGGGGTCGCTTGTATTCTAAACCATGATTGCAGAGCGTGATAACCACCTATAGGTTTCGCCTCTATCCCACGAAGACTCAGTGGCGCCTAATGGAGTAGACGCTCGAGACCTGCAGGCGGTTGTACAATGACCTCCTCGCAGAGACCAGTGAGAAGCGCCTTAACTTTTACCAGAAGCAGGCCTCCCTCGTCACCAGAAAGACTGGCAACAAATACCTCAAGGCCGTCCACTCTCAGGTCCTGCAGGACGTCAACGTGAGGCTCGACAAGGCCTTCATCGCATGGTTCGAGGGTCTCACAAGGCGACCGAGGTTCAAGAGGAGGGGCAGGTACAACTCCTTCACCTACCCGCAACAGCCCGGCTTCAGGATGGTGGTAAACAGACTTGAACTCTCCAAGATCGGCTCAGTGAAGATGAAGCTCCATCGTGAAATCATGGGAGAACCCAAAAGGTGTACAGTGATACGCGACATCGACAGGGGGTATGCCGCCATTCATGTGGAGATGCCCGACATCGAAACTTCAGGCTACAATGACAAACCTCCGATAGGCATAGACCTCGGCCTCATCAACCTCGCCGTCCTGAGCGACGGTACGACGTTCGAGAACCCACGCCACCTTCGAAAGTCAATCGATAAGATTGGGGAGCTTCAGAGGTCTCTGTCGCGAAAGAAGCCGGGCTCGAATCGCGAGAGGCGAAACGCTCATTGGCCAAGAGATGGCGCAAGGTCAGGAACCAGCGCCTGGACCACTGCCACAAGGTCTCTCATCACCTTGCCAAGAATCACTCCACAATCGTCTTCGAGAACCTCCATATCACGAACATGGTCAGAAATCACAACCTGGCGGGAGCAATAACGGACGCCGCCTAGGGGCAGCTCCGAACCTTGACCGCCTACAAGGCGGAGAGGGAAGGAGGACGGGTCATACTCGTCAGTCCCAGCGGAAGGTCGCAGGAATGCTCCAGTTGCCATCGTGTGGTCCCGAAGGACCTCTCGATGAGAGTCCATCGTTGTCCAGAGTGCGGCCTCGTCCTCGACAGGGACGTAAACGCCGCAAAAGTAATTCTTCAGAGGGGCCTGGAACAGGCCCATGCTGAGGAGCAGCCTCTACTTGTCGCGCCACACAGGCGCATAAGCAAGTTCGCTCCCGTGAAGCAAGAAGCCCGCGGCTTCAGGCGTGGGTAGTTCACGCTCGAATCATTTATTTACCAAAGCGTCTTCGTGAGCTCAAGGTCTTCGCGCGTTGCCAGGAATGCCCATTAAGGAAATGAAAGGTTTTCTCCGGGGTGCGCACATCGCAAAACTCGCCACTT
>JACPTA010000210.1 GCA_016193005.1 Nitrososphaerota archaeon
CTCAGGTCTTCGGAGCTGGCGACGAGGGGAGGGTGGTACAGGGCATAGTCACACAGTTTCAGGCGATGGGCCTCATGCCGCAGATCCGGGAAATGACCTTCCCCAAGATAAGCATGGTCCTTACTGAGAGCGAGTACGACATGCTCGGGATCAGACTCGACGTGAACGAGGTCTATGAGCTCGAGATAAAGGACGGCGCACTCTCCCTGAAGCCAATCGAGGGAGTCTGATTCCGAAATCCTCTCTTAAGACCTCCAAACCTCCTTTCTTGCATCAGTTTATCGTTGGCCATCTTCCCACCGATGCCACTACGCGTGACAAAACCTTGGAATTTCCCATATGAACGCTATAGCTTCTTATTAGAAAAATCGCGATTCATAATCTGATTTGGTCTTTCAGCAAAGGTTGCACTATCTGTACGAAATTCTGGACAGGAGTGAGCAGAGGAGGTTCGTCTACTTCTGCTCTGAATGCTGCTGCATCCTGAAAGTGTCCCATCGGCTCAGGCCTGTGAGCGAAGTGATAGAAGCTCTCGAAAACCGCTGCCCGAGCTGCAATTCGAGGCTCGAGTCTTCCGTCGTCTGCAGGTCGACGAACATCGCAGAGACGTGGTCGGAGGTCGCGCTCTCAGCCAACTCTCCGAGGAGAGCGAGCACTCGCGAGAAAGCACTCTTCGAGCCCGCCTCTGCGCTTCGCGGCTTCTGCTTTGGATTTCCGCCGCTGGACAGGATCGTCCATCGTCTGGACCCCGCTTGGTTGGCGGTCTTCACGGGAAGGTACGCGAACGTGGCAGCGGAGCTGCTATGCTTCAGGGCTCAGCTGAGGAAGGAAGACGGGGGGCTCGACTCTAGCGTCGTCTTCATCGACGGGGGAAACCGCTCTGACCCCTACCTGCTCGCCTCATACGCCCGACTGTACGGGGTCCACCCCAAGAAGGCGCTGAGGAGGGTCGCGACCAGCAGGGCGTTCACGATGTACCAGCTGGCAAACCTGGTCACGAGAGAGCTTCCGAGAGCGATTGACGATTACGGCTCGAAGATTGTCATCATCTCAGACATGTTCGGCACTTTCAACGAGCCCGAGCTCAATCGGGAGGAGGCAGGAAGGGTCATCGATGCGGTCAGACGCGGGATACGGGAGATTCGCGAAGAAAGGAAGGTGCTCCTGCTCGTGACCCTCGGCACCAAGACTCCCTACGACCACATGGTGACCGACTCCGCAGACCTTCTGCTGGAGCTCGGCGCAAGCAGGTCGCGTGTCACGGCAGCGCTCGTGAAGCACCCCTTCCAGAAATCCGCTTCATCGTCGTTCAAACTGCAGGAGCTTCTACAGCCTGTCAAGCCGCAAGAAGGGACGTTGCAGAATGGGAAGAACGGTACCGTCGTTCAGGATAGCAGAAGCGCTTGAGATCGAGGACTGGAAACCTTTCAGGAGGGCGCTGCCCAGGAGGGAGAGAGCCATCTTCGACGAGATGCTGAATACTGCCAGGCTCTATGCTTCCGCGTCTTCGTCTGCGGTGAGGGCTTCAAAGTTCGAGGGGCTGCTGATCGCCATCATCTTCCACCACTACAGAGTGCTGACGGGGATTGCCGAAGAGATTGCAGAACTCAAGCGCCAGCAGTGAGAGGATGACTCTCTCAGACGCTGAGATCAGGAAGGAGATAGAGGGCTGGAAGGGGTTCGCGGACTCGCTGAGAGGTGATGATAGGGAACTCTTCAGGGAAATGATGAGGGGCTGTTACGAATACGCGCCCTCGATGCACGCGAGGGCGTCACCCTTCCTCAGCGAAGCGCTCTTCATGAGCCTTCTACTGCTCGAGCGCAAGATGATCTCCTGGTTGGCCAAGGAGGTCGAGGAGCTGAAGAAGGGTGCCAATCGTTGAGGGGCTGGATACTCGACCTCTATCCGGGAAATCCCGGTGAGATGGTTGTCTGGCTAAAGCTGGAGAACGGAGACACGAAGAGGCTCGTTGACAGATGGACACCCTCCGTCTTCGTCGCCTCTGACGATAAATCAGACCTTGAGTTGCTGACCAAGGCGAAGCAAGTAGCGCGCGGTGTACTTTGGTCGAGGTCCGTCAAGAAGTATGAGCAGATAACCGACCAGGACAAGAGCGAAGTCCTCGAATTCATCGGCAAGGACGCGAAAAAGAATCTGAAGCTCGCCAGGGCGGTCGAGAGACTGGGTGCCTTCGGTCGTTACAGAATCTACAACGCCGACGTCCCTCCGAACCAGATGTACCTGTACGAGCATGACCTGTTTCCGCTTGCCTACTGCGAGGTCTCGGAGAGCACTCAGGGGCTGAGCTGGGCGCTCATGGACGATGTGTGGGCTCTCGACTACAGACTACCGAACTTTCGGTCGGCGAACGTCAAAGTGAGTGTGAACAAGGAGGGGAGAATTCCAAAGTTCACCGACCCCGTAGAGGCGATCAGCATAGAAAGCGACGACGAGAAGATTACGCTCAGCAGTGGTTCTGAGCAGGACAGGATTCTAGGTATGGTAGAGGCAGTCAAGCGCCTCGACCCGGATTTCATCTTTACCGAGAATGGCGATGCCTTCGTGCTTCCCTACCTAATCACTCGGGCCGAGAAGAACGGCGTTGAGCGGTTCGCACTGGACAGGGATGAAACGGTTCTGAGGCTGCCGGCCAAGGCCGGCACGTCATACTTCAGCTACGGCAAGATTCTCTTCAAGCCCTCGGCCATGAAGTTGTACGGGAGGGTTCATCTCGACATGGTGAGCTCCTTCGTCTGCAACGAGTCGGGCCCGGACGGTCTCTTCGAGCTCAGCAGGATCTGCAGGCTGCCTCTCCAGACGTCCAGCAGGGCGAGCATCGGGAAAGCCCTATCGAGCCTCCAGTTCTACCACGCGACCAAGCAGGACATCCTGATACCTTGGAAGCCGATACTCGCAGAGCACTTCAAGGACAGGTCAGAGCTGCTGGTCGCGGACCGTGGGGGCTTCATCTTCGAGCCGAAGGTGGGACTGCACGAGAACGTGGCGGAGCTGGATTTCTCCGCGCTCTATCCCAACATCATGCTGAAGAAGAATCTGTCCGCCGAGACGGTAAGGTGCTCCTGCTGCCCGGATTCGTATAACAGGGTCCCTGAACTCGACTGGAACGTCTGCGAGAGGAGAAGAGGGATTGTCTCCACGGCGATGAAGATCATAGTCGGGAAGAGGCTGCAGTACAAGCGACTCAAGAAGGAAGCGAAAGAGGATGTCGAGCGTAGAAAGTACGATAGTAGACAAGGAGTTCTGAAATGGCTTGGTGTGACTTGCTTACCAAGAGAATCATTTGTTTCAATCAAAAGAAATGGCAAGGTAGAGTGTGTGAAAATTGGTGATTTTATAGACAGCATAGTAGGAAACAGGACAGGCGCGATAGACTGCCCTCCCGATATCTTTGTAGCTGGCCTAGGACACAATCTTAAGACAAAATACTGCAAACTTCGAAAGCTAATCAGAACACTCAGACGGAATAAATTGTTAAGTATCACCGCGGAGGATGGACGCAAAATAATCGCTACTTCGGATCATCCCTTCTTCGTACTCGACAACGGCCAACTGGAGGTTAGAACTGCTTGCGAATTGAAGGTGGGCGACCTAATTCCAGTGACTAGAAGCGTTCCATCACACTCCAAGAAAATAGAGAGCGTGGATTTGATCGAGCGTCTAGATAGGCGATTGAGTCTTGACGAGCAGTCTGTATGGCGAGTTTCAGGCGCAGCCCTGAAAGAAAGAATTGTTGCAAACAAGCAGCGTTTACATAAAGAAGCGGCAGCCAGCGGATACACCTACCAAGCCGTTCCCGCTTGGGCTAAGAGCGGAATCATTCCTTTCAGATTTTTTCATCTATTGGATGTACAGCATGAACTTCGCAAGAAACTACGGATTGGTGTTGGAAGAAGGCCAGGAGGAAGAATAGCTTGGCTGCCTGCGGTGCTTCCACTCAATGAGGAACTTGGTTTCTTTCTAGGATTGTTTGTTGCAGATGGTAGTGCTAGTGGTAACTGCATAAGACTGGACATAGGTCTTTCACAGGCAGATCTGCTTGAGAATGCTCGAGTTGTTGTCGAATCAATCTTTGGAATTTCTCCTCACATTTACAAAGAAAGAAAGGCCAGGATGTATGTTCTCCAGATAAATCATGTTGGTCTCATCCGAGTCCTAGAGCGCGTCTTCGACCTCCCGGGCTCTACCGAAAAGGGAAAGCTGAAAGTGCCGGGCATTCTCTTCAACTCCGATGAATCTGCCGCGCAAGGTTTCACGCAGGGCTTGATCGCCGGCGATGGCTATCCCAGCAAGCGCCGCAATTTCACTAGTATAGCCACTGCTTCTAAAGATTTTCAGATTCAGATTGGATTCTTATCCGCAAAGCTAGGTTTAACATTTAGAAATGCACAGCACCGTCATGGAAACCATCCTCTCTATTCGGTTAACTTCGTTGGGCCGGAGACGCTGAGAAAGATTACTAACTGGAGATTTCTCAAAGACTCTCATGAAGAATTAGGATCTAGGATAAGAGATGTTTGTGAGGAAACTTGTACGCATTCCCGCTACCAAGCCTTTCCGGTCAGCGAATCTGGTCTGTTAACGCTAGCAAGAGTCACAAAATCTGTAAGGAATCCTCGGATTGATCGTCGTTCTAGAACTTGCCCTACAAAGGTTGGGGAAGCAATTCGGGGTATAGGGGCGCGAAGACTGGACGAGAAGCGAGAGGCCCAACTGCAAGCGATACGGCAGTTGTTTGAGAGCGACCTGTGTTTCGCTCGTGTCAGGAAGATTGAGACACTGGAGAGAGATGATGAGTACGTCTACTGCTTTCAATTGGACGATAACGAGTTACCTGGTTTCTTCGCCGGTGAAGGCTTGGTCTATGTTCACAATTGTTTCGGTTATCTTGGATTCAACAACGCGAAGTTTGGTCGGATCGATGCCCACATAGGAGTATGCGCGTGGGACAGGAAGATTCTCCTCGACTCTGCAAGAATTGCGGAACGAGGAGGGTTCGAGGTGATTCATGGGATAGTCGATTGCCTCTGGGTCAGGAAGGAGAGTGCCGACGAATCGGATTATCTGAAGCTGGCGAGCGAGATACAAACGGAGACAGGATTCGAGATCTCGTTTGAGGGCGTCTACAAGTGGATCGCCTTCGTTCCTTCGAAGGTCACCTCCATCCTTCCCGTACTCAACAGGTACTACGGTGCGTACAGGAATGGAGAGCTGAAGGTCCGGGGAATAGAGGCAAGACGGCATGACACGCCGTTGATTTTTTCCAGATGCCAGATGGAGATACTGTCCCTACTGGCGAAAGCGGACTCGGTGGATCAGGCGAGGGAGATGATTCCTGATTGTGTCGACATCTTCGTCAGGTACGCGATGGCAATCCAAAATCAAGAGGTGCCCATCGAGCAGATGGTCTTCACCAGAAACATTTCGAAGAAGCCCGACGAGTATACGAGTCGGACGGTGGAAGCTGGGGTTGCCAAACAGCTGGCGCGAGAGGGGGTGGAGCTGCACGCCGGGGAGCAGGTGAGGTACGTGATCACGGACTATTGCTCGACTTCATCAGAGAGGAGAGCGATGGCATTCGACCTTGCGGACGGAAGAACGGCGTACGACTCGAGGAGGTACATCGAACTGCTGGGAGAAGTCTGCTCGGCGATTTTAGAACCGTTCGACCAGAGATGTCGGGCCGAGCAGATGCTCCAAGTATTCAAATATGAGAATCACATCCTAGCACTGTGAATTCCCAGCGGTTCGTGGTACGGCTCATCCGTCTACAATTAGACAGGTCCCAGCGAACAACAGACTTATACCAGAAGTCACCAAACGAAATCGAAGTCGCAGGCGAGGGTGCTAATCGGAGACAAGGCGCCAGACTTCAGCCTTCCATCCCAGGCCGGAGATCTCGTGAGGCTGAGCGATTTCATCGGCAAGAAGAATGTCGTTCTTTACTTCTATCCCAAGGACTTCACGGTGGGATGCACGAAGGAGGCCAGGACCTTCAAGGGCCTTTACGATGAGCTCAGGAAGTTCGATGCCGAGGTAATTGGCGTAAGCTCAGACTCCGTCGATTCCCACAAGGGTTTTGCCGAAAATTGCGGGCTTCCCTACCCAATCTTGAGCGACGAGGAGAAGAAGGTGAGAGCTCTTTACTCCGTTCCTTCGACGCTGGGAATCATCTCGGGAAGAGTCACCTACATAATCGACAAGGAAGGAATCGTCAGAGGGGTGTTCTCGTCACAGTTTCAGCCGGAGAGGCATGTGCGAGAGGCACTGGACGTCCTGAAGTCGATAGCCAACTGAGCCAATCTTCATTGCATCCCTGTATGACGCGTCGAACTACCCTCTGGCGACGGATGCGGAACGAACCTAGTGCCCGGCCATCTCTTCCTTCATCCTCGACCAGGCCTCCCGTGCTTCGTCGACAGAGCCCTCGTCTTCTATCGTGGAAATGTCGCCTGGGTCTCTCTTCAAAGTCACGGCCTTGAGGACACGACGCATTATCTTCCCGCTCCTGGTCTTGGGGAGCATCGAGACGAAGTTCAGGTCGCCAATGACAGCCACCGGACCGATGAACCGCCGGACAGTCTCCAAGAGTTCCTGCCTGAGCTTCTCCGAAGGCTCGTACCCTGCACGCAGAACTGCAAAGGCGGAGATGACCTCTCCTCTCAGCTCGTCAGGCCTTCCAGTTACACCGGCCTCGGCGATTCCGGGATGACGCAGGAGGGCTGATTCAACTTCGATCGTCCCTATTCGGTGGGCAGCAATCTTGATGATCTCGTCTGCCCGTCCGCTGAACCAGACGTAGCCATCCTTGTCGATGTATCCGGCATCACCCGTGAAGTAGACACCTGGAATCCTTCCCCAGTAATCGCTCTTGTAGCGCTCAGGGTCGCCCCAAATGGTTGGCGTCAGTCCAGGAAAGGGGCGGGTCAACACGACGATCCCCTTCTCGTCCGTTTCGCAGGTCTTCCCATCAGTCGTCCTAACTTCGACGGAGACCCCCGGGAGCGGGACGGTCGCCGAGCCAGGCTTACTTGGGAGTAGACCGACCCCGTAAGGATTGCAGATAATCGGACCGCCCGTCTCCGTCTGCCACATGTGGTCGATTACGGGAACCCTGCTGTTAAAGACCTCTTTCTGTAACCATTCCCAGGCCGGTGGGTTGAGAACCTCGCCGGCGCAGAAAACCCTCTCCACGGATGAGAGGTTGAACCTCCTCGCGATCTCGGTTCCATACCGCATCAGGAGCCTGACTCCCGTTGGAGCCATGAAGATTCCCGTCACGCGATTGCGTTCCAGGATCCGATAGAATGTCTCGGGGCCAGGGTGGTCGATAGCGCCCTCGTAGGCTATTGTCGTACAGCCGAAGAGGAGAGGTGAATAGACGATGTAGCTGTGCCCCACGACCCATCCTATGTCTGATACCGACCACCAGGCATCTTGTTCCTTCAAGCGGTAGAGCCAGTCGCCCGTGCTCCTCAGCCAGACCTGATATCCTCCGTGGACATGGACGACGAGCTTTGGTTTCGCAGTGGTCCCAGATGTCGCGAGAATGAACGCGGCCTCGTTCGACTCGACCGGTTCGTGTTCCGACGAATTACCTTCTCCCTGCTCCAGGAACTTCTCCCATCCAATCTTCTTGCTTCCGTTGATGTCCGCGAGAGAATCATTCCTATTCAGAATCACCGCCTTCTCGACCGGAGACGCGGGGTCGGAGAGCGCCGCATTGGTTATCGACTGCAGGTCGACCCGCTTTCCCTTCCTGTAGGTGACGTCTGTCGTGACCAGGTACTTTGCTCCAGCGAGTCTGATTCTTTCCGAAAGAGCGTCGCTCCCGAAGCCCGCAAATACCACGATATGAATCGCCCCAATTCTCGTCGTTGCGAGCATCGCGATGATTGCTTCGGGCATCGTAGGCATGTAGATCGCGATTCTGTCGCCCTTTCTCACCCCTAGACCACGAAAGGCGGCTGCAACTCCCTTCACCCTAGATAGCAGCTCAGAATAGGTGTAGGACGCCCTCTCCTGATTCTCGTTCTCGGAGATCAGGGCGGTCTTTTCTCCGAGCCCATTGGTCACGTTGAGGTCGAGGCAGTTGTAGCTGATATTGGTCAGCCCGTTCTCGAACCAGCGGAAGGTCGGATTCTGCCAGTTGAGAACTCGATTCCACTTTCTGAACCAGTTTACCTTCTCTGCCTCTCTTCCCCAGAATTTTTCTGGTTCTTTCTCTGCGTCTAGTTGTAACTGCTTTATCGTTGAGGTCGGCGAGCGACCCACTTCAGCTCGATTTCGGAGATAGTCTCGAAGCCTAATAAGTCTTGTAACACATTGAGCAATATCGCAACGCGCATTCGATGATCGCGCTCAAACCTCAGAAAATTCAAATTAAGTATAGGTCTGACAGATCCTGCCAAGGCGCATCTCATCAATGAGATAGTAGGGCGGCGTTGATCCAGCCTGGTCAGGATGTCGGCTTCCCAAGCCGGTCGCGCGGGTTCGAATCCCGCACGCCGCACCATTACTACGGCTCACATGCTTCAAATGCCGAATGTGACCTAATTGCAGCCCCTGGCCACTAGACCACGGCCGCCGTCGTATGAGCTAACACAAAACACTATAAATCAAATTTCTCGACTTTCTCAACCGTGCAGAAGAGTCTACTGGAGAGCATCGGTCCTAGGCTGAAGCAACTCGCCCAGGGAGGATACTCCAGAGCTTACATCGAGAGGGGTAAGAGATATCCCAGCAGCTCGCATCTGCTGGTCGCAGAGATTCTGAATGCTCTGGGAGTCAAGCACAGACAGGATGAACCATTGTTCCCTGGCTCCAAGGTGAAGGCAGACTTTGCGTTCGCAAACACGGTGATCCTTATTGACAGAGAGCTGAGCCCTGAAGAGAAGAGAAGGCTGCGACGAAGCAGGAAGAGATGCATCGTAATAACCCGGAGTGGAAAAAGGAGCGATTCGCTGGACTCTGGGATTCGCGTCGTAGAACTCGAGAATGAGGCCAAGGGGAGGTTGGAGACGATCTTTTTGGATGACCCCTCGTTCAACTTCGATTATGCCCACATACTTCCTCAGACGGAAAAATGCTCGGTCATGCACGGACACACCTCCTCCGCACTCGTTGAGATGATCGGGTCGCCCGTGGATGGGATGGTCATAGACTTCAACACCGCCAAACCAATCATTCGCGATGCCATCAGGGAGCTGGACCACAAGCTCTTCATAGACGAGAAGTACGTCGTTAGCCGTAATTCTACTCACCTCGACATCAAGTTCAACACAGTGCACGGAGACTTCTCTCTCAGAGTTCCAAAGAAGACCACAGTTCTTCTTCACGGCGAGGCTACCGTTGAGAACCTTGCTGAGGAGTTGCTCGACAGAATTGCTCCTAGGATGCCTGAGAACGTGAAATCCATCGGAGTCTACGTCTACGAAGGGCTCAACAAGGGGGCTCACCTGCTGGCGGAGATTCACAAGAGAGAGGCCGAGCGTCAACGAAGGAAGCGATAGTCCTCCTCTCTGGAGGCATCGACTCTGCCACATGCCTATTTCTATCCAGGAGGAAGGGCTACAGAAACAGAGCGCTCACGATAAAGTTCCATCGAATAGCACAGGGGGAACTGACGGCGGCGAAACGCATCGCTCGGGAAGCCGATGTGGTTGAGCACAGGATCGTCGCCATACCTGAGCTTAGAGAGGCTGGCGACATCGAGGAGAAAGGAAGATTCCAAGGTCTCCCTCGAACTTACATACCGAACAGGAACATGATATTCTACAGCATGGCGGCCTCTTATGCGGAGGAGGCAGGCTCCGACTACATAATTGGCGGACACAACGCCGAGGACCTGAATGTATTCGCCGATGCCCAGCCGGAATTCTTCCGAAATTTTCAAACCACCCTCTGGTCGGCGTCGAAGTTCCTCAGGAACACGAGGACGACCATCCTTCGACCTCTCCAACACATGTCCAAGTCAGAGGTGGTCGCAAGGGCGTTACGCCTGGGCGTTCCACTCGGGTTGACCTGGAGCTGCCACAAAGAAGGGAACACGCACTGCTGGGAGTGCGAGGGATGCAAGGGGAGAATATCGGCGTTTAGACTTGCGAGAATTGAAGACCCCCTAAGAATTGTTCCGAGTCAAAAAAAGGTTTAAAATCGATATTCCTTGCGTCGAGGGAATGCCACGGGCCAGGGAAGATGGGGACTCTTTCGCCAAGTCTCAGTTTATCGACACACTGGTCGATACGCAGATGGAACCGGCGAACATAGCTGTCAACGCGGGCGTCGCGGACCTAAAGGTGCTTTACCACAACGGTAAGGTTGCACTCCCAGTCACTGTCACGATTCAGACCTCCACCAATCTCCACAGAGGCGTTCACATGAGCAGGCTCGTCCAGGCTGCGAGCCAGCGCGAGTCCAGGAGCATCGTGAGGTGGTTGAAAGGCATCTGCGCTACCGTCAACGAGACGCAACCAGGGGCGTTCGTGACCTGCAGGCTAGAGATGCCATACTCCGACCGCTTCATCCCGATTACCATCCGAACGACAAGGAACGGAGCGATTACGTACGAACTCGTTGCCAAGGGAATGACGGCCTGCCCGTGCAGCAGGAAGATGATTGGTGTCGGACACATGCAGAGAGCTCGGATACTGATGATTCTGGCGAGCAGAAAGGAACTTGACATTAGTCAAACGATTCGCATGATGGACGAGTGCTTCTCAGCTGTTCCGAAGGAGAACATGAAGAGGGTCGAGGAGGCAAAGAAGATTTTGGAGGCGCAGGAGAACCCGAGGTTCGCGGAGGACCTCGTCAGAGAGTGCGTGAAGAGGTTCCCCAACGCCCTCTACGTCAAGGCGAGGTGCTTCGAATCGATTCACGATCACGACGCTCTGGCGACGTGGTCGAGGAACAACGGCTGGTCGCCCGCTCTCTGACCCGGTCAAGAGGGCCTCACCGTCTCAAGGTCGCTGCTTAATTACGGAGGGGAAGCTGGGAAGGGCAGTTCATGGCCGAGACTCGTCTGGGCACTTCGGGCTGGTCATACAAAGAATGGGTCAAGGTCTTCTA
>JACPTA010000234.1 GCA_016193005.1 Nitrososphaerota archaeon
AGCCTCTTCCGTAAGGGTCTCTGTTAATCAGCGCCGGGATCATCGAAACTTCTACGTTAATCTCCTCTATGACTCCGCTCACAGGGGTTCTCGCATGACCAACGCACTTGACAATCTCTATGAATGCTACACTCGACCCTTTTTGAAGTGCGATTCCTTGCCCTTTGATTCTGACGGATACCATCTTGCCTATCTTGAACACGTGGAATTGTGTTAAACCAAAAGTAAGCCTTCCTTGGTCAATCCTCACCCATGTAAGGCCCTCTGCATCATATAGTAGATCGTCAGGAAAGCAGCAACCACCAATGTCCAATTGTTAATTTTCGCCAAATGCAATCAAATAAAGATTGGGAACTCTGTGATTTGAGCTCTCCCTGCCAGTTTCGCCGATAGTGGTTTTAGGAAGGGTTGCTGTCAAGGTATAGAAGTTCGAACCTAGCTGTTACCACCAAATCTCTTTGAGCTGCGACACCCCCTGCATCCATTCCTTCCTGAACTTCTCGTAGTCCTTCAGCGCTTCCCCACCTTTCCCGGTGATCCGGTAGGGCCTCCTTGCCTTCTCTCCCTTGGCTTGGCTTTCAACCTCTTCGATGTAGCCCTTCTCCTCAAGCCATGTGAGGGTGGGGTAGATGGCTGATGGCCCGGGCCTCCACATTCCTCCCGTTCGCTCAAAGATCTGCTCCATTATCTCGAAACCGTGCATCGCCCTCTCAGAGAGAAGGCGGAGGATGTAGGGTTTGAGCAACCCTTGAGGGACGATGTTAACCCTGAACGGTCCGCACCTGCACCAACATCCTCCAGGCATCCCTTCTCACTACGCCTTCTCACTCAGGGCCTTAATCCTCTTCTCCAGCGCGGCTATCTCCCATTCAAGACTGGCTTTGTACTCCTCAAGCTCCTCTACGAATTCGTCTCTGCTCGCTGGCCACACCCATCCTGGCCCTCGGCAATGGCAGCCGCAGCCGCCGCCCCATCCGTATCCCAGCATTTTCGTGTATCGCCTCCGACTACATCAGTCATATCAGAGCTGATATAAGTCTTGGTATCGCACCACAATAATGGAAGCGAGGATGGGTGACAGCCTTCCGGGCCTTGCGTTGATATTCGAACAGCTTTTCTTGCACACAAATGGAAGAAGAAAGGCTTTTATATTGATGCATATATACGAATATTCGATTAGAAAATGCCCGATAAGATCTCCGAGATGCATGCGGAGATTTGCAGGACCTTGGGGAGCGGTGCTAGGATCGAAATCCTTAACGCTCTTCGAGACGGGGAGAAGACTGTTAGCGAAATTACTAGAGATCTTGGACTAAGACAGGCCAACGTTTCACAGCACCTCGCTGTATTGAGGCAGAGGAGAGTAGTCGCAACTCGGAAGGAGGGGACGAGCATCTACTACAAGGTTTCAAACCCTAAGATCATTCAGGCGTGTGAGTTGATGAGGCAGGTCCTCTTGGAGCAACTTAGAGAGAGCGAGGAGCTGACGAAGCTCGCCAGCCCATCGCGGAAGAGGTGAAGAAGATGGTTGAAGAGAAGCCTGTGGCAGCCTTCACACTTTCGCTGATAGGCTTGGCCCTGCAAGCCGTGGGCGCAATGTTCTTCGCGTATGCGATGCTATACGGGTGGGGTAGTGGTTTTTGGGGATCTGGCATGATGATGGGTCCATGGATGATGATGGGAGGACCTTGGTTTGGCGGAGCATTATGGTCTCCTTTGTCATCCATCTTCGCAGTGGCAGTTATCGCCTTCGGTGTCCTGGGCCTTTTTTGGATGACTGCCTCAGAATTGAGCAGGGTTAGGACTGGTTCCACTCTTGTGTTGGTCGTGTCTGTAATCGCCTTCCCGACCATGTTCGGGTTCATGATTGGCTCCCTACTGATGTTCGTAGGAGGCATATTGGGACTGACTTGGCAACCCATGACTGCCAGGGTGGTGAGGGTATCGTGAAGATTGGAGTGGTAATCTCTACAAATGAGCCAGAACTTGTCTGGAACGCCTTCCGGTACGGAGTAAAGGCCATCGAGAACAAGCATTCTGTAAGGGTCTTCCTGCTCGGGAGGGGCGTCGAATCAGAGGAAATCGTCGACAAGAAGTTCAACGTAAAGGAGATGATGAAAGATTTTGTCAACAAGGGAGGAGCAATCATGACATGCGGTACGTGCCTCAAGATGAGAAAGAAGGGTAGCACGGAATTGTGCCCCATTTCAACCATGCAGGACATGCTGGATCTCACCATAGATTCTGACAGGGTGCTTACGTTCGGGTAAAGACAAATGAGTAACAAGGCAGTGTTGGTTTTGGGAGGTGGTTGGGGCGGACTAACCGCGGCAAACGAGTTGCGGAGACGCCTGCCTCCAGAGTACCGTGTAGTTGTTATTGAGAAACAACGGAATTACTCTCTACGTCTCTCTAACCTCTGGATCATGGCGGGGGAGAGAACCAACCCCAATGAAGGCGACAGAGAACTAAGCAAGCTTACGACCAAGGGTATCGAATTCCTGAACGGAAACATCGAGAAGATTGACGCAGCCAGCAAGAGGGTGGAAGTCTCGGGCAGGGTGTTAGAAGCTGACTATCTTGTCATTGCGCTCGGCGCTGACCTCGCACCACACGAAGTTCCAGGATTCCCTGAGTCGGCCTATAATCTATACGACGCCAACCACGCTCTTAGACTCCAGAGAGCGCTCCAAGAGTTCACTCGAGGCAGGATTGTCACCCTGATCACTCGAACTCCGTTCAAGTGCCCAGCGGCACCTTACGAGGCTGCGTTCCTCATCGGCTCGCTCCTCATCGATAAGGGAGTAAGGGCTAAAGTGGAGCTGGCGCTGTACACGCCTGAACCCCAGCCAATGCCTGTGGCAGGACCTGAGGCAGGTAGTATTATTCAAAGGATGCTAGAAGATGCTAACATTCCCTACTTTCCCCGGCACACCGTCAGGAAGATAGAGCGAGAATCGAGGAGAATTCTTTTCGATGGCGGCGAGACGACGTACGACTTGCTAGTAGGGATACCACCACACGTGGCACCACGCGTCGTACGTGAAGCTGGCTTGGCAGACTCGTCCGGATGGATCCCCGTCAACCCAGCGACTCTCAAGACAAGCTACGATGGCGTATTCGCTTTTGGCGATGTAGCAGCAATCAGGCTCCCGAACGGCATGTTCTTACCGAAGGCGGGAGTCTTTGCCGAGGCTGAGGCGCGGGTCATCGCTGAAAACATAGCCTCAGAGGTTTTGGGAGGGGAGCCCCGTTCACGATACGATGGGGACGGGTACTGCTTCATCGAAGTTGGCCATGGAATGGCCGCCTTCACTTCGGGTAATTTCTATGCATCGCCCGCACCACGCTTAAAGTTTGAGCCTCTTTCCTCCGAGCACTACAGGGAGAAGAGGCGGATGGAGTCTCTGTTGTTGGATTCCTGGTTCTAGAGATTCAGTTCGCGGTAAACCGTGCTAGGAAGTAACCAGAACCCAACTTCTAATCCCTTTGGCACTCGGGTTCGGGTGATTCATCCAAGCAATCGCTCCTATCTCCCTGCCGTTCGTCAGCGGATTCAGCAGGTTACAGTCAGGTTGCACTAATCCATGGAAAAGAATCTGCTCGTCTTGACGGTAAACATCTTACTGAAGGTGACCTCGATCTGAACCGGTTCACCAAAATGAACATCAATTACCTCGTACTTGCTTATGAAAAGCTCATGCTTTTTTCCGTCGGGCAAGATTTCAATCTTGTCCACCATTATCAGGCCAGCCCGGAGTAGTTCGTCCAGCTTCCTGTATAGTGTTGTCTTCGGGATTCGCTCGTCCATGATTAGGTCACTCGCGGACTTCGCTTTGTAACGGGTCGCCTGCAGTATCCGTCTGGATTGCTCGTCGGCGAGGGCGTTCAAGATGCCTTGCCGTTCAACTTCCGACTGAACAAACGGCAACGTTAGAGCCCTCCTCCACGACCACCGAGAGGCGGCGAGCAAGGATGGAAATTCCCATCTCCGGGTCCCACATACGGGAAA
>JACPTA010000235.1 GCA_016193005.1 Nitrososphaerota archaeon
GAATCTCAGACCCCTACACAGGCATGGCCTCCCTACCACCTTTGATTTGCGGTGCTCAGCTTTATTAATTCACGAGAACATGACCTAATACCGATACAGCTTGCCAATGAACTGTCCTGATTGCAAGGGTGAGATGAAGATACACACACCTTCGTTCGTCCTTATGGAAGCAGCGAAAAAGCAACTAAAGGGGAGGAAGGTCAATGGGTATGTCTGTTCGAACTGCGGCTTGGTCCGTCTGTATGCAGAAAAGGACTCGAATTCTCAGCTGAGTGAATTCGAATATTCGAGGTGATTGGATGCCTGTACTGATCGATACCATTCAGCCGCCGGACGGCTGATCCGATCCCCGATGACGAAGTAGATGGCCGAGCTCGTCAAAGGACTTCACATAGTCGACGGAGTGAAGGGCGACGATTCTGACGTAAATGTCGTTGCGATTGTCGAGGACGACAGGTCCGCCCACATCGTTGATTGCGGCGACCCGGGTTCCGGTGAACAGATACTGGGCTATCTTCAGAAACATGTTCGTGACCCTCCCAAGATTCGTACTCTTGTCCTGACCCACTTTGATGCCGACCACTCAGGTTCCGCTGCTGAGTTGAAGAGGATGACAGGTTGCACGATAATGGCTCCTGAGTTCGACGCCGAGATAATCTCGGGGAGGCGATTTACAAACGAAGAGATGAGGAGAGTTCTTCCCGCCTACGCTCCGGGAGAGATCGAAGCACTCGAGAGGAAGATTGAATCACAAGAAATCCCGACCGTTCCCGTCGACAGAGTGCTGCGCGGCGATGAGCGGCTCGACTTCGCTGGTGGGGTCAGAGTCTTACGCGTTCCGGGCCACACTCCTGGCCATATCGTGCTTCTCGTTCCAAGGCTCTCCACGCTCATTACTGGGGATGTCGTGACGGCCCCTGATGGGCGTGTCGGGCCTCCCATGCCTCAGTATACACCTTCGCCTGATAGGGCCATCAAATCCTTGAAGAGTCTCGCTGGGCTTGAATTCGAGATTCTTGTAGCTTATCACTTCCCACCGATAACCGAGGGAGGGAGCAGGGCGCTCAAGGGATACCTTAGGACTTTGGGTAAGTAGTTCCAACTGCCAAAGGCCAGTACCCGATTGCGTTAGGGGTGGCGTTCGTCATCCATCCTCATCTTGGCGAAGTGCCTGGTCAGCCACAGATACAGGACGTAGAGAATGAGACTCAGCAGGATCAGCACCCCGCCAACCGTCGCATCGACCAATACGAATGTGAGGAGTCCGAGGATGAACAGAAGTATGTTGGCGACGAGTGAAGTCCTGTTCTTTCTAATCTTTCTCCTCTCTATACCTGATGACAAGAATTCATCTACCACTGTGGAGCAATCGTTTGCAGATGAGTCCGTAGTGGAAGGGACCGGCATCGATCGTCCTAGTCACCTTCAATCCGTTCCTTGAGAGAATTCTCGTCGATTCTTCTTTCGTGAGGCGAATCTCAAAAGGCGGACCATGCTCGGTGTGTGTCTTCTGCCAGTCGATATCGACCATTATGGAGTCGTCCTTACCAATGCGCTTGACCTCTCGCATGAATGCTACCAAGTCATCGAGGTCGTGAAGTATGTTGGCGAAGAGGGCGACATCAACTGACCTATAGGGAATGCCTGTGTCGGAGACATCGGCAGTGATGGCTTTGACCACCATCGGTGCGACCCTCGATTTCTTGAGGTTGGCTCGCAGGTGGTCGAGCATCCCCTTATCAGAGTCAACGGCGTAGACTTCGCCTTCTTTTCCAACCTTTTCTGCGATGGGTATCGTGAAGAAGCCGGGGCCGCAGGCCAAGTCGGCAACGACCATTCCTCTCCTGATTCCAATCCTCTCGATTATCTGTTCGGGATCCTGCCACTCCCTTCGCTCCTTGGACATTAGCCTCTCCGCGAACTCGTCGGTCTCCATGCGTTCGTGGGCTTTTCGAGGCAACTATTTGGTTCCTTCTGCGGGGTTCTTTGCGATACAGGGGGATACTTGAGTCCATCGTGTGAGAGGATGAGGGCGTACAAAGCTTAAGATGCGAGCGATTGGGTTAGATTATTCTTCGGACCCTCTTTGATACGAAAGGATGTTCGCGACGAACTAATCGAGGTGGCCAAGAAGCGCAGAACAGTCACCTACGGGTATCTCATGAAGAAATTCGGAATCTCCCGCGGGCACCCGAGGGGGTGTGGCATCGCCGGCGTGATTGGCGAGATTGGCAGGTACGAACGCGAAAGAGGAGCTCCGGGGTTCGGTGCGATCGTGGTCCGCAAGGACACTGGCTATCCAGGTGGAGGATATTTCTGCTATGACGACTTGCCGGGCCGCTTGAGAAGAGCGAGGAGTCAGAGCGCGAATCCGAGACTCTCCCCGGCCGAGAAGGAGCACATCGACGCGGAACGGATGACAATCTGGAACTATTACCAGAGACACCACAGGAGAGTCCGATAGGGCTTCTCGGGACTTCTATCGGGAACCGATGAACGCTCTCAATGCGAAGTCGAAGGTTGCAGATGCCTTAATGATCGCTCCTGCGACCACATCAAGTCGGTACCTTCTCGAAGAGCAGAACGTTCCTGTAAGCGAAGTCCTGAGTGCGTAGAGTTTCGAAGAAGGCTTTGTGAACCGAAGAGTCCAAGCTTGAACCGTGCATGGCGTGTATCATCTTTGGGTGGAGCCTTTCTAGCCTGGGAAGTAAATCCCTGACGGGTTTCTCGTGGGCGAATATTCCAACGTCCCTGTATTGCTGGATCATTCCTTTAGCCAGATTCGGGTCGTTCACGACAGGCGAGTTGTCTCCCTGTTGGAGAAAGAGGTCGGATGGGAACAGTGCCTTCCGCGTCTCTTCGAAGACCATCATGCTGTCCCAGTGGTGGACATGAGGCGTCATCAGGAAGCGCAGTTTCATCTTCCCTAGCGATATTCTGTCTCCCTCCCAAGGTCCAAGATGCTTTTTTGGCATGTCGTACCAGTGCTGCACGGTCAGCTGGGAGGAGGTCTTGCTGCAGACGAGCTTTGCGTTGGGAGATTCTACGAAGCGGAGCCCTCCCCACTCGTCTGCCTCGAAGTGCAGCAGAGTCACGTATTGCAGCTTTCTGAGATCGATAACCTCTTTCACCATGCGCTCGACCTCGGGGTACATTTCCGCGAAGCCTGTGTGAATCAGTGCCGGCCTCTCGTCATCCAGAAGAAAGACGTTGAACGTTATTCCGTATTCCTTTACAAAAGTGGAGATTCTATAGATCCCTTCCTGAACTTCAGCTATCCTTGCTCTAGGTTGTATCCCGACCGTCTTCTGCTCTGTCCGCATGCGCTCAAGATAAGGCGAAAGGCAGATAAGTATGTCAGTCATTTCTACTTAGTCAGGGATCTTGACCTACTATGAAGAAAGGCGCGATTGAGAAGGTGATACTCAGGATGCTGCTCCAGAGGGAGCTGTCAGGCTACGACATCTACAAGGAACTGGCCATGAAGGGCGTGAAGATACGATCCAACTATCTCTACATGATCTTGACAGCGATGCACGACAGAGGGATACTGAGGGACCACTGGGTCGAGGGCAGAAACGGGCCCAGAAGGCGCCTCTACTCTCTGAGCAAGAAGGGCGAAGAGGAGTTCAGAGTGCTGCTCAAGGAATCTGTTGAACTGGTCATGGACGCGTTTGTCCACGCCAACCTAACTGCGCAAGACCTGCCCGACCACTCCAATGCTGTGAGGGCCTTGTTCGCCTACGGTGGAATACCACCTCCAACTAATGGATCGAAATTCGTCGTCACCGTTCCGCCTTTTGACCCGCTCATCTGCTATCCAATCGCGTTCTACGTCCTCAGCGAAACTTTCCCGAACGCTTCAGTCTTTGTCATCAAACCACCTGGGGTAAAGTTGCAGGAGGACCGGTCCAACCTGACGTTCTTGGATGGCTGGAGGCACGACATGCCGTTAAAAGATGGCTTCGCGGACTACCTGATGCTTGAAGGCTTCCCAGAGAATTCGTCGGAGGAAGATGTCATCTCCGAATGCAACAGAGTGCTGAAGGATGCCGGGCACCTGATAATTCGACATCCGGCAGTGATGACGGACGAGAAGAAACCGAAGTTCTCGACTCTGGGAGAGTTTGCCTCGAGACTATTCTACGACATTTCCGAACAGGATAGGACGATCTCCGTCGAACGAGTGAAGCAGTTGCTCTCGAGACACTATAAGAAGTTGAACAACATAGAAAGCCACGGTAACGCCGTGCTCTTTGCTTCAGGTAAGAAGAGGGTTAACGGTTTTACAGCTCTCAAGCAGAGGGAGAGCCACGCACCGGTCCAAATCCGGCGATAATCTTTCAAGCTTCGCCGATTGCCGCTTTCTGCAGATTACCCTGAGCCTCGTCAAGGCCCATTAGGCCTTGATTCACCTTCACGTAGAGTTCGTGATAGGCAGGCTTTGGGGGCCATCCTTCGGTCATGTACTGGACGAATTCGCCGAAACTCTTGAGCTGCAAGACCGGGTTGAGATGCTTCTCGATTCCGATCGTTGATGATAACTCACCCGACAGGAAGTGCTGGGCGCCTATGTGTCCCGGATAAACTTCGACGCCATCATCCAGGGGGACCAATCTTTCGAAGAGGCTTTGATATAGTTCTTCGTTGCTCCCTCTCCCCAGATCTGTACGGCCGACGTCTCGTATTAGGAGAGTGTCCCCGCTGAGCAGGAATCGCTTGTCCACGAGGAGCGAGATGTGTTCGGGGGCGTGTCCGGGCGTGTGAAGAACCTTTACTTCGAGCCCGCCCAGGTTCAACTCCTCGCCATCATTGAGTGGAGTGAAGTTGTCCGGGATGGGCGCTGACCTGTGCATCATCATCTTGGCCCCCGACATCAAGCATATCTCTCTCACCCCGGATAGATGATCGGCGTGAATGTGGGTGTCAATTACATACTCGATGCGCGCCTCTGAGTGCGTAGAATCCATCGCAGGAAGAAACCTCTCGTAGTCCATGAGAGGGTCGACGAGAAGGAATTCGCCCTTGTCAGCGGCTCCCAGAAGATAAGTGCAGCAACCACTCTCTCTTCTGACGAGCTGCCTGAAGACTATTCTGTCCTTCTGGTCCTGCACGCTTTCTTGAAGTGTGGGTAGTCGATATTTAAGAGCGCGATTGGAGACGTGATGCTGCCCAAGCCTCTTCGCCGGACTCGATCTCTTTTCAGAGAACCTTCTTGAGAAACTCTGACAGTCTTAGTTGATGAATGCTTAAATTGGAAATTGGGTGCAGAATCGTCAATGGGAAGGCTCGACGACAAGATAGCGATCGTGACGGGGTCGGGAGCTGGGATAGGAAGGGCGTCTGCGATTTTGTTTGCGGTTGAGGGGGCGAGGGTCGCGGTACTCACGAGAACTCCCGCGCATGGTCAAGACACCGTGAAGATGCTGACCGACAAGGGGGGCACTGGCGCCTTCGTGAAGTGTGATGTGTCAAAGTCTTCGGAGATCAAGCGAGCCGTCGGGCAAGTCCTAAAGAAGTACGGCAGGGTTGACATTCTCTTCAACAATGTAGGGACGGAGGGGCCGCTAGGAGAGCTCAAGGACTTGGGTGAAGAAGAGTTCGACCGCGCAGTGAATGTCAATCTGAAGAGTGCGTTTCTGCTGAGCAATGCTGTGATACCCAGTATGATAAAGTCAGGAGGCGGAGTGATACTGAACTGCTCTTCGACGTTCGGTTTTCTGGCTGCTCCAAAGTTCGGAGCATACTGCATGTGCAAGGCTGGGATCTTGTCCCTCACAAGAAATTACGCGGTCGAGCTTGCCAAGTACAGCATAAGGGTGAACGCCATCTGCCCCGCCGGGACAACGACTGACATGCATCCTCGGTACCTCGGAGGAAAGGGGACCAAGCAGGAGAGGAAGAGGCTGGACGAACTAATCTTCGAAAGTACAAAGTTTGGAGAACTCGTCTTGGGGACTGAGCTCGAGAGGGCTCATCTTGCGAGGCACCCGATAGGAAGGTTCGCGTCTCCTTACGACATCGCAAAGGCGGCCGCCTTCCTTGTCTCCGACGATTCCAGCTACATGACGGGGAGCGCGATGCTCGTGGATGGAGGGTACACGATTGTCTAGTCAGGCAGGAGTGTTGGAGAGACTACGCACCCCTTACGTGTCTTACAAGAGAGGTAAGCCTCCGTTTGGAGAGTACGAGGAGGCAAGATATCTCCCGAGCGGAGACAGATACTTGCTGGTCGAATTCGGGGACCGACTGAACATAATCATCAACTGCAAGGCCCTCGCCTTCGATCAGGAGATCAAGAAGAGCAAGATCCCTGGTATTCTTGAAACGTGTGTCGGACAGCTTGCAGTATTGATCTACTATGACGACTTCATCGTATCGTTTGGTGAGCTCGTGGCTAGGCTCAAAGAGATCGAGAAAAGGATCTCGATGATTGAGCAGATGGTGCTCGCTTCAAGGTTGATCGAGATTCCAGTTCTGTTCCACGACAGATGGACGATTGAAGCTGCGAATGATTACAGCGCGAAGATGAAGCCCGTTGATGATAACTGTGATACCGTCATCAAGTACAACGCACTGAAGGATCTCAAGGAACTAATCGAATACACGACGACTCCGCAGCATTGGGTTGCGAATATGGGGTGGATGCCAGGAAATGCGAATGCATTTCCATTAGATCCAAGATACGAGATCAGGGCTCCCAAGTACAATCCGTCAAGGACCTGGACGCCTCAAGGAACACTGGGCGTGGGCACGGCTGACAAGGTCATCTATCCTTTGAGAAGTCCCGGCGGGTATCAGATGATAGGTCGGACGCCCGTGAAGATGTACGACCCCGAGCAGAGGAATCCATCGTTCAAGCGCTCCATCCAGCTCGCCATGGTTGGAGACCGAATAAGATTCTATCCGATAACCGAGGAGGAATATCTCGAGATTGAGAAGGAAGTTCACGAAGGCTCCTACAGGTACAGGATCTCCAGTTACGAACTGTTCAGCGTAAAGAAGTACTTGGAATTCCTGGAGGATGTGAAGGAAGAGTCTCGGCGAGAGCTGGAGAGGAGACCTTGGGCCGGTGGGCATCATGTTTAGGGTGATTGACGGAGGTCTCGAGACTACAGTTCAGGATTTTCCGGGAAGAGTGGGATACTGGAACGTGGGGATACCGCCGTCGGGGCCGTTCGATGGTGTTGCCCTCAGGTTAGGCAATCTTCTCGTCGGAAATCCTGAGGGGGAGGCGGGTCTGGAGATGGCGATCATGGGACCGAAGTTGGAGTTCTCGGAGGAGGCAACCATTGCTATCACTGGCGCAGACCTCTCTCCAAAGCTGAACGGAAATCCCGTGCCGATGTGGAGGAGCATCGAGGTAGAGAAGGGAGCCGTGCTCTCGTTTGGCCTGTGCAAGAACGGTTGCAGGGCTTACCTGGCGTTGGGTGGAGGAGTAGACGTCCCGTCCTTTCTTGGCAGCAAGTCGACCTACGTTCAGGGCGGCATCGGCGGTGTTGAAGGGAGGAAACTGACGAAGGGAGACGTTGTGAGAACAGGCGCGACCAAGCCCAATTCCAGGGACGGTAGGAGCAGACGGCTGAAGGAAGGCCTAATCCCGAAGTACCCCACGGAGTTGGAGTTGAGAGTGATTCTTGGGCCCCAGGACGATTATCTTGAGGACGACTTTCTGCTCGAAATGTACGCGTCGGGGAAGTATGCTTGGAAGGTTTCGCCTCTGTTTGACCGGGTGGGAGTGCGGCTGTCTGGTCCAGCCCACAAGTGGAGGCCGCCCGACAGAAGACCGCCATCGGGAGCCCATCCGTCAAACATCAACTTGGTCTACTGCGGGCTGGGAATCGTAGGCGTGGCGGGAGAAGTCCCGACTGTCTGTGGAGTTGATGGCGTCAGTCTTACCGGCTACACGAGTGTTGCGACGCTCATAGGCGCGGACATGTCTCGACTTGCACAGGTAAAGGCCTATGACAAGATAAGGTTCAGGGCGGTGACGCTGGAGGAGGCAAGGCGCGCCCGAGAAGAGCTCGGCAAGACCGTCGACGAAGGCGCCGTCGTGGTAGACTAGCCCTAAGCAACGAGAGCGACAGCCTCTCTCCTCGGCATTGATGCAAGGCTTAAATTTCAAACTGGTTCTTGGCGAACATTGGCCAGGTCGTACAAGATAGACATCAACGTCGACATGGGCGAAAGCTTCGGCCACTGGAGCATGGGAAGGCCCGGTCTCGATGACGAGATCATGGCACACGTAACGAGCTGCAATGTTGCCTGCGGTTTTCATGCTGGAGACCCGCACGTGATGCGGAGGACCGTGAGGCTCGCAAAGAAGCACGGCGTAAGAGTGGGCGCGCACCCCGGGCTTCCGGACCTTGTTGGCTTCGGGAGGAGAAGGATGGAAGTCACTCCCGAGGAGTTGACAGACTATGTCGTCTATCAGACTGGAGCCCTGAGGGCAGTGGCTGCTGCTGAAGGAGTTGGGAATCTGCAGCACGTCCTCATTCACGGGATTGCCTGTCTCATGTCATGGTATGAAGAGAAATATGCGAACGCGTATGTGAACGCGATGCTCCAGCTCGACTCGGAGAAGAGGTTGATCATGTACGGCGCTAGGGGCGGGCCGGGGCCCAAGTACATCTTGGAAGAGATAGCGAAGCGCGCCGGTCTAAGAACAGTGGCGTACGCGATTGCGGACATGGACTACAATCAGGATGGATCGCTCGTGATGCTCAGAGAGCATCCGCCGGTTGACGTTCGGTACAGGGTCGACCGAGTCCTGAAGATGATCAAGGATGGCGTTCTGCTCGACGTGAACAAGGATCCGATACCCTACAGGCCGCAGTCTCTGCTGGTGCATTCGGATACGCCGAATGTTGTCGAGCTACTGAAGGCGCTCGAGGGAGAGTTCGCCAGGGAAGGTATCGAGAAGGTCCCTGTGGGTGAAATCGTGTGACCTCGATGTCCAGAGGCATCGCAGGTTTCGTTGGAGACTTTCTGGCGTCTTAGATTGTTAGAGGATATCGAGGTAGAGTTCGTTTGGCGGAGGCGGGGCTCCCGAAAGTTGAAATCCGTGGATGTCGGAGACTTGTTTCCCGAACCACTGGTCGAACGGGTCTTTTGAGCTCATGAACCTCTCAAACACCTTGGATGCGTCCTTTCCCTCGAATGAGACTACGACCCAGTCTCCCTGCGGTGTATGCTGAAGAAACACGCGTTCGTGCTTTACCCCCATCTTCTTCCTGGAGGCCTGGTACTCCTTCTTCCTCGGACCCTTAATCTCGTTCACCAAGTTCTTCCAAGCTTCTAGCTTTCCCGGCAAGATCGGTGCAGCCAGGGCGTAGTATTTGTCGGACATTTTGACCAGGTTCCTTCCTCTTCGTTTTCTTATTTAAGGTGAGCGGAATAGTTTGACGCTCGCACCAGACAAAGGCGCTGCAGTCTCACTTCCTAGGAGGAAGCATCAGGGGACAGATGAAAGAGCAAGTTCCCGCGTTACCCGGCATTATTACTCCGGAGATACTCGCTGCCTTTTTTAACCCGCGCAGCGACCAACTTGCTTGAGCCCATTTCTTGGACATTGGCGTCTTCCTTCCAAACTACGGGCCTATGGCGACTAGTGATTTCATCGTCAGCGTCGCGCGTAATGCAGAGGAGCTGAACTACCGGTCCGCGGCCGTCTGCGACCACCTCTTCATGGATTCCAAGAACGCGAGAGCCATGAGCAATGTCGGGACCGTTGACGCGCGGACACGAAACGGCGACAAGCCGAACTGGTATGATGCCCTGACGACACTTGCGTATGTGGCAGGGATTACCAAGAAAATTCGTCTCGTCACGAATGTCTACATACTTCCGCTACGGCATCCATTGAGCGTCGCTCGCGAGGTCACCACTCTCGACGTGCTCTCCAGAGGACGGGTTGACCTTGGAATAGGTGTGGGTTGGTACAATAATGAATTCGAGGCTGCAGGCGTTGGCTTCGATGCGCGAGGTGAGATTACGGATGAAGCCCTCAAGGTGATGAAGGAGGTCTGGACCAAGAGAAGGCCCAGTTTCAACGGGAAGTACACGAAATTTCATGATATAGAGTTCTACCCCAAGCCCATACAGAAGCCGCATCCGCCACTCTACATCGGCGGCTACATTACGGACGGCAGGCAGCACTTCGGGGTCTCGACCGGAAAGAGACCTCCCGCTCTCGTGCGAGCGGCTAGGCTTGGAGACGGCTGGATTCCCTGCGGCGCCACCACCGATGAGGTCCGGAGGGGTGTGACGATGCTCCACGACCTGAC
>JACPTA010000209.1 GCA_016193005.1 Nitrososphaerota archaeon
AGATCGACTAGCTGCCTCTCCGTCTCAATAGCGCGACCACGTACCAAGCGTTAAGAGTGCTGAACACAACAGCCAGGGTGGCTTTCAGAATGAACCTCTCTTGATTGTAGAGAATTATCAAGATTTGTTCAGTCTGAAGCAGGCTCGGGAAGACCGGAGAGACAAACCTGAGAAGGAGCGGAATGTTGACGACGAGATAACACATAACCACAACGAGAGAAGCCAGGAGGAGCTTGCGCCTGCTCGGATTCCATATCGACACATCGATGGCTGCAAGAGCGAAGAAGTAGATCGTGTACTGCTCGTTGACCTGAAGCCGGAAGATCATGAACACTAGGGTACAGAGGAGGAGGGATTGTACGAGCGACCTATCATCTCGAAACCCGAACTTCCTGAATGCGACAAAGGTTGCCACAAGGACCGCGGCAATCCATGCGTAGGCAAGCGGTTTCATCACGCCGAGCTGAGCGTCGTTGACGAGCCCGAGCCTGTTCAGGTAGAACAGTATGTCAGCAGCAGAAAGGGATTCTCCTCCCTTCGTCACCGTAGAGGATAGCGTACTGTACGCCTCTCGGAGCGGCCAGCCCGTGAGAATGATAATGGCGAGTGATAGGAAGACCGGAATTCCGACAGCGATTATCATGCCTCTCAGGCGCTTGGTCCCAGAGAGCGCGAGGGGTATCGCGTAGATTATGGGGATTGACTTGATGAACGTGGCGAGGCCGGAACCGACCGCCCTGCTCGTCTGGTTCCTCGAGCTCAAAGCGAGTACTACGAAGAGCATGCAGAGCGAGTCGAACATTCCCCATACCCCGGAAAAGATTATGTTCAGTGGCGAGAGGAGCCAGAACCTCATTATCCAGCTCTCCTTATCCATATTTCTCATCTTCACGTAGCGGTACATGGTGAATGCGAGCAGGACGTCCCCGATTATCACCGGTTGCTTCAGCAGGAAATAGAACAGGAATCTGCTCTGAATTCCGATGTTGGCATAGACTTCGTATATCGCTCCGGTCAAGAGAGGCCAAAAAGGGAGGTAGCCTATGGTCGAGGTGGCCTGCTTGGAGTAGACGCTGGCGAAGCTCAGGTCGGGAGCAGGGGGAAGCACCCCGTAAGGGCTCATTCCATGAACGACCCAGTACCCGGTCCTGACCCAGAGCTCAAAGTCAAAGGGATGCCCTGTCCAGAATGAGAATATCTCCCTCAGAACGATTCCAATGATAAGGATGGTCCGAGTCTTAATTCTGACGATCCCTCCAAGCGACGACTCCAAGGTTCTTCTCAAAAAGATATAATCGAGGTCTAGGAATCAGTTCGCCATAAGGATCCCTTCCATCATCGCGCGTACCCTATCCTACTACCTGCGCTTCTGAAAGACGAAGAGAGACTGGTCGCCTAACCTGTTGAAGGGGAACCTACTGGAGATGACGTTCTCGATTCTTTCAACGAAACCCACGATATTCCTGACCCTCACATATCTGTCACTGAGGTAAGCAGGCGGGAGAATGGCTGGAAGGCCGATGAGCCTCCTGAGTTCGAAATATGAAGAAAAGAGACGAACGAATTCGGACGCCGAGTAGTACATGGATGGGATATCCCTGCCACCGACCGAGACCATGAGCGGCTGCTTTTTCCTCGGAGCCATCTCCCTGAATTGAAGGGCCAAGCCATGAAGAACCGCCTCAGAGAGGCAGAGGGTGTTCCTGACCGAGCAAACGAAGAAAGCACCTGCTCTCATGATCTTCGAAAGTTCTGATGGAAAACGTTCCAGCTCGGGCTCGCAGTTGAGCGCCCCGTTGAATGAGTAGGCAACTCCGACCTTTCTGTCTCCAAGAACCGAGGCGACCTTCGATATCTCCGACGCACCAACCTTGAAGGGAACGATCCGACCTTTCAACCCCTTGGCCCTTACCTTCATCTCTAGAATTCGGATCATCTGCTCGGATATGTCCGTAGCTATGATCTCCGAAACTTCACCCGCTACCTCGACTGCCTCAGCGCCCGTCCCACAGCCTATCTCAAGTAGGATGTCTTCCTGATTCGTCAGCTTCAGAAGCTCCATTATTGATTTCTGTCTGCTCCACCGATTGATGAAATTCTGGCTTATCGTGAAGTCGTACTCTTCGGCTGCCGAGTCGAATGCCTCAACGACACTTGAGTAATAGTCAAGCTTCCGCGCCTTCCAGGTCTGAAAATCCAATTCTGTCTCGGTTTCACCCTTCGCCGCCCCCCTTCTTGTCGGCAGGCCGACAGGCGTAAGCTTTAGGCAGAGTGAGGTGTCAGGGTACCAGTCTCTGACAAGTCTCGCGCCGTACTTCTTGACGAAATCCCCGACCGTCCTTCGCCGCTCTTCACTACTCGCGCTGGTCACGGCGACCTCATAAACGAACTCTCCCATCCTTAGCTTGGCGCCAGCTGCCTTCAGGACGTTCCTGGCCCAGTCACTCCCGCTGCTCCCCGCGAGTACGCAAAAGGCGCCAGCCTGAGACACGAAACGAATCATGACAATGTGAGGGAGTCCCGTGACTCTCCCGGTCGTCACGAGCTTGACGAACTCTCTTTCCTTGGGCCTCACGACTTGCGGTAGCATGGTCATGCACTTCGCCTATCGGGGAACTTCGAATACAGCTCCCTGAGTTGCCTGTACCTCACCGATTCGTAGATGCAGTGGTCCTCCCCCATGCGGACTGCGAAGATGGAAGACATCTTCCCCTCCTTGGCAAGCCGCCTGTTGAGGAGGCTGGACTTCAGACGGATGTATCTGCCTACGACGTGAAAGAGGTATGAGTTGAGAATCCTCTTGATTGCGGACGAGCCTGAATCATTGTTCATCGAATTGATTCTCTTGCTGTTCATCTTCGACAAGTACAGTTTTGGATAGAAGTTCTTCATCCATGCTGCCCTCGTCAGGAGTCCTTGGAAGTATTCTAGGCCATGGAGCGGCCTCGCGGTAAGTGAAAAACAAAAAAAAAGCGGGTCCTTCACCTCGTTGAATTCC
>JACPTA010000080.1 GCA_016193005.1 Nitrososphaerota archaeon
CAGGAGCGATTGAGGGGAGAACCCTCCTCTTCGTCTCGACTTTCATCTTCATGATAGGGAGCGCGCTGCTCAACACATCGTACACCCCGTTTCTTGCAATGAACGGAGTCCTTGACAACCAGGTCTTCGCCCTCCAGCTGGTGAACAGTGTCATACAGACGGGAGTCTACAGGTGGATGGGCATCTTCACCTCGCGCTTCGGCGAAATCCGGGTAGGGTCATACGCCGTAGTAGTCAGGTCCGTCGTCTATGCCCTCATCGCGGCTTCCGCGGTACTCTTCCAAGGCTTTCCGCTCTTTCTCTTCAGCACCGTCATGTTCGCCCTGATCGGAGTGGTCTTCGCGCTGTGGAACGCTTCGACCTCGGGTCTGCTCCTGAACAGTCTCGGCCCAGCAAGGCAGGGAGGTATGCTCGGTGGTTACAGCGCCCTTAGCAGCCTCGGGCTCGTGGTCGGCTCCTTCTTCTCAGGGTACGCCTCGTTCTACCTCGGTTACGTCGCGACGTTCATTGTAGCGGCCGTCCTGCTCATCGTAGCCTTCTTCGTCCTCGAGGCCGCCTTCAGGGGGCTGGGGGTTGTCCCGGGACGAACAACCCGATGATATCCCAAATTCGTGAAACTCAGCTGATGACCTTGTACCTTAGCCGCGCCTTGTCGAAGGCATCGATGAGATTCCGGGTGTGCTCCTCATTCTGCGTCTCGAGGCTGAAGATCACCTGCGTCCTCCCGATCGGGACGTCCTGACCCATTCTTTCATGCTGGACATTGATTATGTTGGCTCTGGCCTGAGCCACCAGGTCAACTACTTCCTTCAGCGCTCCAGGTCTATCGGAGAGCGTGAAACGAAGCCTCAGGAGCCTCCTCTCCTTCTCCAGAACCTTTGCAACTATCTGGTCCAAGATATACATGTCAATGTTCCCCCCAGTGACGACCACTCCGCATTTTTCACCCCTCGCCTTGACCAAGCCGGCTATGCTGGCGGCCACCGCAGCTGCTCCAGCTGGCTCGACAACGAGCTTCAGCCTCTCCAGCATCAGGAAGATCGCCTCGGCTATCTGAGCATCATTCACAAGCACCACATCGTCAACGTACTTCTTGACGAGCTTGTACGTCAACTTGCCTGGCTGCTTGACCGCAATGCCGTCGGCGATGGTGTCCTCAGCTCTGAAAGGAACCAACTTCCCTGTCTTGAATGCCATGTACATGCTCGGGAACGCTTCAGATTGTACTCCAACGACCCTGGCCTTGGTTTTCATCGCCTTGACGGCGGTAGCCACTCCGGAGATTAGACCTCCTCCCCCAATCGGTACCATCACGACATCCAATTCGCTCTGATCCTCCATCATCTCGAGTCCTACGGTCCCCTGTCCGGCAATCACCGTCGGGTCGTCGAACGGGTGGACGAACGTGGCATCCTCTTTGCGGGAGATCTGCTTCGCCATCTCCAAACTGTCGTCGAATACCCTCCCGTGGAGTACCACCTTCGCCCCGTAGGCCTTTGTCGCGTCTATCTTGGCTGGTGACGCACCCTCGGGCATTATAATCGTGGACCTCGTTTCAAGGAGGGTGGCAGCATGAGCGACACCCTGCGCATGATTCCCAGCCGAAGCAGCAACTACCCCTCTTTTCCTCTCGGAGTCGGAAAGTGAACTTATCTTCAGGTATGCTCCCCGGATCTTGAACGAGCCCGTCCTCTGAAGGTTCTCCAGCTTGAGCAGAACATCAGAGCCAGTCATCTCGCTCAGAATGCGAGAGCTGTCCAAAGGAGTCCTGCGTACAACATCTTTGAGGACATCCGTCGCCCTCTCGATGTCCGAGAAGGAAACCTCCTGCTCGCTCAATTCAACTTCACCTTAAACGGGTCCCCAAGGTTCCACTCTCTATCCCTGTACTTCGTGAGTCTCTCTGCCACTTGCAACTCTTCACCACTCAATTCGCCTAGCCCAGAGTCTTCGTCAGAACCTTCCTGGAGAATTTCCCAGAGTCCCCTTATGAATGAGCTTTCCTTTAGTCCGAGGTTCGCAATCCTGGCTTCTCTGCTTCTGACGTACTTGGGATCAATCTGAATTCTCTTTGGACTGGTCAGGGCAGCAGCGTCTTCAAGGTTGGCACGAAGGAGTAGCGTACCATGGCACAGAACCCTCTCTCTCGAGAGATATGCCGCCATTCCGGAAACCTTTCCCTCGTCTGTAACGATCCTGTTCGGCTCTTCGAGGCGCGCCTGTATGCCAAGCCTCCGTAGCACCTCTACGATTATTGAGGCCGATGTACTGAAGACACTTCTCGCGCCATCTCCAGTGCCCGTCTTCCCGTTCGCCGAACCATTCCTGAGGAATATCGACCAATTCAAGTTCCCGGGTCCGTTATAGACGGCGCCCCCAGCCGTGAACCTCCTAACAACTGGAATCCTCTCGCTCTCGCAATACTCCACGTCTGTCTCAAACTTCGCCAACTGGCCCCTCCCGATTATGACCGACCTCTCGTTCCTCCACACTCTGACAGTCCTGCTCTCATTTAGATTGAAGATGGCCTCTTCGAGGGCGAGGTTCGTATAAGCGTCGCTGATCCTCGTTTCCAACCTCCTCAGGCCCATCAGGTGAAGCCACCTCCGAGAAGTGTTAATAGTTTTCAGACCGAGGGCTCGCACAGTCGATGCCGTACCGGTTCCTTTCCAATGTGGCCATTGCTGACATAGCCTACGAGGTCCGCTCACGAGACGTGGGCGGAATTTTCGAGGGAGCTGCGATCGCGCTTACTGAGGTCATGGTGGATAGGAGAACCATTAGACCGAGACTCAAGCGGGATGTTCGAGTCACGGCAGAGGACATTGACAGGCTCCTCTACGATTTTTTGACGGAGATAATCATCCTGAAGGACGCAGATTCGCTCCTTTTCAAGGAGTTCGATGTTTCCGTAGAAGGAGAGAAGAACCTCCATTGCACGCTGAAAGGTGAATTGATCGACAGGTCGAGACACAGGTTGAGGAACGACGTCAAGGCGGTGACAATGCACATGTTTGGGGTCAAGAAGGCCAAGAAGGGACTAAAAGCAACTGTCGTTCTCGACATCTAGTCACGATTGTAAGAGTTAAAGCGCCAACCTGATTCGAGGTCTGCGACAGGTGGGATGGCGTGGTGGAGATTACCGGGATGAAGCAGGTTTCCGAGGTTGTGTGGGAGATCCCTACTTCCTACAAACAAGGGATGGTCGTACCCGCGAGAATCTACGCGACGAAGAAACTTCTCGGAGGGATGGACAGGGGAGTCTTCGAGCAGGTCACAAACGTCGCCTCACTTCCGGGCATACTGAAGTACGCATACGCGATGGCCGACGCGCACTGGGGTTACGGTTTTCCAATCGGGGGCGTTGCCGCTTTCGACATGGAGAAGGGAGTCATCTCACCCGGAGGGATTGGTTTTGACGTCAACTGCGGCATGCGTTTGATCAGGACGAACCTCAGGTTTGCTGAGGTGAAACCCAAGGTCAAGGAACTCGTCGACCTCCTCTTCAGGCTGGTGCCAGCCGGCGTGGGAGTCAAAGGCTTCGTGAACGTAAGCCAATCACAGTTTGAGGAGATAATGAGGTTCGGGGTGAAGTGGTGCGCCGAGAACGATTATGGTTGGGACGATGACGTCTCTCACGTCGAAGAAGGTGGCTTCATCAAGGGTGCCGACCCTTCCAAGGTAAGCACACAGGCCTCGAGCAGGGGCATCCGCCAACTCGGAACCTTGGGCTCGGGGAACCACTACCTCGAGATACAGGTTGTTGACCCCTCCCGTCACTTCGACCCCGAGCTGGCGAAAAACTTCGGAATAGTCCACCCTGACCAAGTGCTTGTCATGATTCACTGCGGCAGCAGAGGCTTCGGGCATCAGATAGGTTCAGACTATCTGAGGGTCTTCGATGGTGCGATGAAGAGGTACGGAATCAACGTCAGAGACAGGGAGCTTGCCTGCGCGCCGTTCACGTCGAAGGAGGGAGGTGACTACTACGGCGCGATGGTGTGTGCCGCCAATATGGCCTTCGCCAACAGGCAGGTAATCGTCCACAGGGTCAGGGAGGCGTTCAAGAAAGTTTTCCACAGGGAAGCCGAGGCCCTTGACCTCCACATCATCTACGACGTATGCCATAACGTAGCGAAATCGGAGAAGCATAGGCTGAACGGTTCCGAAAAGGAGCTGCTGGTTCACCGGAAAGGGGCGACGAGAAGCTTCGGTCCGGGTCATCACGACATCCCAGCTCCCTACAGGCAGCTCGGTCAGCCAGTAATAATTGGTGGTTCGATGGAAACCGGCTCGTACCTGCTCATAGGCACCGCGAAGGCAATGGAGGAGACTTTCGGCTCCACCGCTCACGGGTCGGGAAGGACGATGTCAAGGACAGCCGCAAAGAAGCAGATCAGAGGGAACGAGCTTCAGAGGAGCATGGAGAGCAGAGGGATATACGTGAAGGCCGCAACAATGGACGGCTTGGCTGAGGAGGCGGGAGTCGCCTACAAAGACATATCAGAAGTTGTCGAGACAATGAGCATAGCCGGAATCTCGAAGAAGGTCGTGGCACTCAGACCCATTGGAAATATTAAAGGTTAGGGCGCGTGCACAGGTTTTGACCCCAAGGCAGCAAATCGACCCGACGACTTAGCTGCATGGCAAGAGTACCAGAGACTTTCACACAGCTAGAACTTGATAGATCCGCCGTCTCATCGGTCAGAGCAGCGCTGCCACCCAAAGAGGGTCACTATGAACCACTGTCGCTCAATTAGAAGGAAATCGGCATGTTTGTAACAGTGCCGAGGGTGAAATTCGAACACGTCTGCCCCGTACAGTGGGCGTACGGCAATGCCATGCTGATTGCTCGGTCACCCCATGGTTCGTCAGTCGTCGTAATTTCCGCATCCATGGGCGAAGGCCAAAATCTTTATACCTAAAGTCTTGGCGAAAGTATGGTCATGGTGGCGACAGTGGCTGCTGCCGTCGACCCAGAATGGAAAGGATTGTATCGAGCAGGCGGTATCTCCGGACTAGTCTATGGGATATTGCTTATTATCGGCACTCTGTTGTTTATTGCCCTAGGACCTCTGCCAACTGGTGGCGAGGCGTTTCTCAAGTATTTTGCTGGGCGGACGGCGCTGGGCTGGACTACCTTTAGCGTCTTCGTCCTAGCGAACTTCTTTCTCGCAGCTGTCGTATTATCACTCTACTTTGCGTTGAAAGGGGTCAACAGAATCGCCGTGCTATTCGGCACTGGATTCCAGGGCCTGTTCGTAGTCTTGGACCTGGGAGTTACCTTGCCAAGTTTTTGGTCGCTTATCACGCTCAGCGGTAACTATGCTGCCGCCACCAGCGATGCCCAGCGTGCGGTCTATGTTGCGGGCGCAGAATACGCGTCTGGGGTACTCTCTTTAAGCCTGCCTGTCTACACCACTATCGTCCCCTTCTTCGGCTCTCTCATCATTGCTCTTGTCATGATGAAGGGAATCTTCAGTAAGGGTGTAGCCTACTTAGGTGTGGTCGCGGGTATCGTGGGGATTGTTGCGGGCATTCCTATACCAGCCCTCAGTATACTCCTCGTTATCGCTACTTTTCTGGGTGCAATCTGGTTTCTATTCATAGGCTACAGACTCTACAAGCTAAGTCGGCCATAGTTCCAAGTTGCAGTCGACGTAGAAGCAGCCCAGCTGAGCTTTTCCAAGAATTTCGGACGCTTTTCGGAGTCAGTTCGTTCAGGGTCGATCCCTGCCGGACCAACGACACTTGGTTTTTGTAAATGAGCTGACTGATTAAGCTGCCCCCGTTCAATACTATTTACAGGCGAATTTTGAATTATGCCTCTACCTCTGGCGACACGCTTGCGGTGCCACTCTCCTTCTCTCTGCTATCCAATATACCCAGGCTGCTTGCCCGGTTTCTCTTGAGCCCCTGGTTCCCTCGGCTGCTCGGTCATCTTCTGAATCTGGCCGATTATCTGCTGGGTCTCCTTCGCCTTCTCCTGAAGTCCACTCAA
>JACPTA010000225.1 GCA_016193005.1 Nitrososphaerota archaeon
ATCTCCGAGATCATGCCGTCCAAGCGGATCCTCTACATCCTCTCGCTCCTCACGATGCTGCTCTGCGCTCCGGTCCCACTGAATCTCGCGACTTTCCCATTAGGCTTTGGTCAGTAGCGCCTCGCACGCCCTCGTGATGACGTTCATCTTGGAGGTCCTCCCGAGCGAGCTCAGGACCTTCCCCAGTCCTTCGTTGGCACCGCTGGTCACCCTGAATCCGAGCTTGCTCTCCACGTACACCTCAGGCAGGGTGGATAGCAAGGTGACTGAATAGTCGTTCTTCAGCCTCCTCACGTACTCGACCTCCTCGAGGCCATCTGCATACTCGACCCTGTCGAGCTTGGCTTCGGAGATTCTGCCGGTCAGGTACATCTCCAGCCCTTGCGAACCAATCCCCTCCCCGCACTCGGCGATGAGCAGGATCGCGCCCGACTTCCTTACAGAGTCGACGGCACTCCAGATTGATCTGATGGCGTGGGAGAGTGTGTCGTCGTAGCCTCTCCCCCCAGGAGCGATTACGATCCCCTTGGTCTGGCTGAGCCCAATCGAGACGAACTCCCTCTTCAACTTGTCCGGTCCGCCGTCCTCCATCATCTTGTAGGGCTCACCGCCCCTTGGCACGACGCTCAGGTAGGCCGCGCCTTGGATCTTGGAGCTCAGATTCAGGAGGGCATCATACGAGGGGTTCTCCTGAAAGACGCGAGGGGCGTTCGTCTCGGACCTCGCGTATGCGAGTCTCCTTGAGTTCGATATCGCCACGAGGCATCCTGCTATGCGCGCGTCGACAAGCCCGAAGAAGGGATCTGGCTCGGCCGTCGAAAGGAAGAGCTTGTTGGTCTGGTCGTGGATCTCGGCTGGGGCTGTCAGCGCGATCCCCTCCTCCTCGGCGATCTTCTCCCGCTCCTGCGAGAGCTTCGAGACCCTCCCCTTAAGCTGCGGCACGGAGCGCTCAACCTCCTTTGGCCAGGGAGAGTAGACCTTCAGGTCCTCCGCGGGGGGACTCTGCCCGAACGCGGTCTTGAGACTCTTGAACGTCGCGCCCTTGTTGTCGCAGATTACCAGCTTCTGGGCATCTTTCAGTCTCTCCGCGAGCTGAGCCGAGACCTCGGTCGACTGCTTCTCCGCTTTGGGGTCAACCAACTCGCCGAGATTTTCGATCTGAATCGTGAGCAAGGCTTCGACGTGGCCATATGGAATCCACACTTCCATGCAATTCTCCTCGCTCTATCTCCCTATTTGAAACCAGTTGTTATGCGTTGATTGTGCGTTGTATTGGCGCCTGAATGCAAACCTGTTAATGCGATCTGCGCTCATCAGCCGATGTGGACTGGTCGAGCATCCTCCGAGACCGCCATTGTGGCCAGGTGACAATACCATCCGAGTAGGAGTCTGCGAAAGACCTCTCCGAAATGGGATATGAGGCTCCTATGGCAAGGGTAAAGGCCGACTTACGATAGCCAAGCTCACTCGTGAATTGCGAGTAATGGGCGTGTCCTTGGTTCGCCCGCATTGGGCTTCCATGTGAAGCTGTGTGGGGGCATGCACGCTGAGCGCTAATCCTCTGAGCAGATGGAAGCAAGAGCGTTCATTCGACACGTACGCATCAGTACCCTTGAAACCATTCCTTCAGGCCGTTCTGCCAAGTTCACGGCAGCGACGAGAACTTCAACCTTTAATTGTGGTTGCAAGAGAACGAGGGTCATGGGATGGAGGGCGAAGAGAAAGCTCGTCGAAGAACTGGCGATGGTCCTCGTGAAGATCAAGGCGGTCCAGTTCGGCACATTCACGCTCTCCAGCGGGAAGCTCAGCTCCTACTACGTCGATCTTAGGGCAGTCCCCAGTTATCCCGGAGCCTACAAGGTCGTCGTCGATGCCTACGGCCAGCTGATTCGGAATGGGCTGGGCTCCAAGAAGTTCGACGCAATAGCTGGAATACCAACGGCGGGACTCGCCTTCTCGTCCCCACTCGCCTTGCAGTTCTCGAAGCCGATGGTCTACGCCAGGAAGGAGGAGAAGCAGTACGGGAGGGAGCGGAGGATAGAGGGGGTGATAAAGCCTGGCTGGAACGTTCTGGTAGTCGATGACCTTGTCACGACCGGAGGTTCGATAGCCTCAGCCGCGCAGGCGATAAGGGAGGAGGGTGGCGAGGTGAAGGACGCAGTCGTCTTGATTGACAGGCTTGAGGGCGGAGGGACCAACCTCAGAAAGTCAGGGGTCTCGCTCCACTCGCTGACCGACATCGTCGAGGTCTCGGACATCCTCTACTCGGAAGGAATGATAGGGGACGACGAGATGAAGGCAATTGTGAGACAGGTAGGAAAGAAAAGGCGATAGCAAGGCTATCGACGAGTTTCGAAAGCTTTCACGGCAGGAGCCCTCGGATCTAGGCCAACAAGTGGAGGAGTTCCGTCATTCCTTCACGCGCTCAATGGTGACAGAATATCGACCTTTTCTCATGCTTCAAGGGTTCTGCACATTCGCCCTGCGCGCTAACGGGAACGTGTCTCTCTTCTCAATGATTTTGGGCCTGTTTTCGTGCGATTGTTCGTAGAGTGGTCGATATTAATTCTGGTGTCGTGAATTCTACGGGCGGAGTTGGTTTAGCAATCATTGAGTTCAGCAGACATGCTTTCGTGAGGATGCGAATTCGACGCGTGAGCAAGCGTAACGTTGCAGAGACAATCAGTTATCCGGACTTCACGTATGAAGATGTCGAATGGAATGCGCTTGTAGCGGTAAAACGAATTGAAGGTGGAGGAGGGAAGGAACAGGGTCATCACGGTTTACCATGCTTCAGAGGTTGACAGACTTGTAAGAAGGAAGCTCGAAAGAAAGGCTTGGCTGATTACAAAATGAGACTAAGCTACGACTCGAAAAGTGACATTCTCTACATGCATTTCAAAGACGGCCCAGCGGAGAGTGTAAGGGAGGTTGAGGATAACGTCGTAGTTGAGCTCGATAACAAAGGGGAAGTTATGGGGATAGAGTTGTGGGGTATCAGAAGGAAAGGTATCCTGAAGGAACTTACGCAGATTGTTGCTCACTAAACGTTAGCCGGAACATTTCGACTAACCCTCTTTCCTCGATTACTGGTCTCTGTGAACTGAAAAGTTCACAACCCGCGTCCAGATGTGCTGGTCAACCCCTGGTCCTTGCGACCCACCTTCGCAAGCAAACGAAAATTCAGTAGACCATGAGGTCCTTCTCTTCCAGCAACACGTGAAGGTTGTTCACGGCCCTGTAGACCTCGCCCTCCCTCTTCGCCCCGGTGCAGACGAGCTTCCCAGACGCGAACAGGAGGATGACCGTCTTTGGGTCCGCCATCCTGTGGATTAGCCCCGGAAACTGTTCTGGCTCGTACATCGACTTCGGAAGCTGCCTCGCCGCCTCCTCCAGGTGCACCTTCCCGCCGAGGTTGGCGGAAGCGACGATGTTCTGGATCTCAATCTCGGCCTCGTTCTTGACCGGGATACTCCCCTTCCTCAGTCTCCTCACAACCTCCTGGACGGCCTTCCTCGCCTGCTCCTCCGACTTGGCTCCGGTGCAGACCATCTTACCCGAGCTGAAGATGAGCGTCGCCGTCTTTGGGTTCTTGAGCCGGAAGACGAGTCCTGGAAATTGGTCTGGATGGTACTCGACGTCCACAAAGTTCTTGGTGATAAGGTTCAGGTCAACCGTCTGATTTATCGACGCAGAGGCGACTACGTTCTCGATGCTAACAATGGCCTTCGTCTGTGGCATTGACTCTGGCGGCTGGCTCGTTCGCTATTTAAAGGGTATATAAAGTTCGGAGGGACTTGTCGCCGCGTCAGGCTTGGACCCCGCCTCTCCACCCTTCCTGAACTCAGTCAGGAAGACGAAGAGGAGGATGATCGCGACCATGATGTAATTGATCGGAGGGGGGAAGGCCCTCGACACGAGGCCGAGGTAGGGTATTGAGATCATGACCTTACCGCGAACGCAGTCGCCATGCACGTACGGCCAGAAGGAGGGCTCGTCTGGCGTCGGGTTGGACCGTCTGTTGTCTCCCTGAGTAATCAGGCCTCCATCCGCCGCGAACCCCACGACTCGGTGGACCACCACCAATCCTCCGCAGCCGCCGCTCGGCGCCGGAGTCGCGTAGACGATGACGTCCCCGATCTGGATGGAGTCGAACGGCACGTTCATGACAATGACCAAGTCGCCGACCTTGAGAGTCGGGACCATGCTGTTGCTGACCACCACGTAGACCGGAGACCCTCCGAAGGAAGCGTCCAGAATGAACTGCGACGAGACCACGACAACAACCACGAAGAGGACATATTTCAGCGCCCTCGGTGCCCGGCTCCAGGCTCGCACGTTTCTCAGCTCGAGTGGAAGGATTGTTAAATCTTGAGGAGAATTGAATACCGCCTCGGTAACTTTTTAACAGCAGATGCTGCCGCGCCGCGCGGTCAATTACGAAGGCAGCAGCGCTCGTCCAGCTTGTAATAACCAACGTCATCCTCATAGTTCTCGCCTCCCTTGCAGCCCAGGACCTCAGCGCGCGCACGGATTACGCGCGTTCGATCGGCTTCACACCCTCGGTCAACTATTCTCCGCTCGCCTTCGTACTTTCATCCGTGGGTCACGAGACTAGTATTCCGGGGTTGCTCACCTTCGACTGGTTCCAGTTCGTCCTGATCGTGCTTATTCTCCTCGACGGTAGTTTCGCGCTCGAGGCTCTTCGCAGGCGAGGCCACAGGAACCCTCCGTAGAGTTTCTCTCTGTTCGCGGTCCGTCAATTCCTCCCGCGCGTCGGGACGAGTTTCACAATTGTTCAAGATTGGTAATAATACTTATTACCAAAAATCGGTCGCGAAGAGGAGAATGGGCGGTCTCTGGACCTACATAGTCAGACGCCTTCTATTCATGATTCCTGTCTTCCTGGCCGTATCGATAATCACATTTCTAATTACGAATGCGGCGGGCAATCCGATTGCACTCATACGCACCGGGATCAGGAACATCAGTGCTTCTCAGCTTGAGGCGCTCGTGCAATTCTATCATCTTGATCAGCCACTCTACGTGAGGTACTTCCTGTGGCTTTCAGACTTCGTGCAGGGGAACCTCGGCACATCCCCGGTCGTGGGGAACGTCGCGGCCAACATCTTGCCTTGGATAGGGACCACCCTAGAGCTCCAGCTGGCCGCACTCTTCATGGGCCTCCTCATCGGAATCCCAGTGGGGATCTACTCGGCAAAGCACCAGTACTCCAAGACGGACGTAGCCGTGACGACAACGGCCATCTTCGGAGTCTCACTTCCTACCTTCTGGCTTGGTGTGCTCTTCATTATCGTCTTCTCACTCTACCTTGGCTGGCTGCCTTCCTCAGGAGCCCTCTCAGCGTACCCCCCTTACTGGTGGGGGAGCCCGATTCTGGACCAGCTCGCCCACCTGATTCTCCCCGCTGCCGTGCTCACGTTCGTCTCTCTCGCGACCTACGTCAGGCTGGTGAGGGCGAACATGCTTGAGGCGCTGAGGCAGGATTACATCCTCGCGGCGAGAGCAAGCGGAGTCAGCGAGTTCTCCGTTACATACAAGCACGCATTGAAGAGTGCGATAACGCCGGTCGTCACTGTCGTTGGCCTGAGCTTCGGTCTCATACTCTCGGGTGCCCCCGGCCTCGAAACAACTTTCAGTTGGCCCGGTCTCGGGTACAAGTTCGTCGTCGCGGCGACGATTCTCGACCTCCCGGTGGTTCAGGCAATCACCATGATAATCACGATCATGGCTTTGACCGCAAACCTGCTCACAGACCTCGCCTACGCATGGCTCGACCCCAGGGTGAGACTCGGTTGAGCGAGGAACCAACGAGAATGTCGGCGGGCCAGTGGGCCGTTGCCTGGAGACGGTTCAAGCGCAACAAGGTCGGTGTTGCCGGCTTGGCGATGGTACTCTTCTACATCTTCACGGGAGTCTACGGCCTCTTCTTCGCACCCTATCCGGTCAGGAGCTTCCAGTGTCTCTATGAGGGTTGCACGTCTCTCCCCCCATTTGTGGACCTGGCTCACCCGTTCGGGACAGAGCAGTCGGGGATAGACATCTTCAGCGAGATCCTGCACGGCACCATCAACGACCTCTACGTCGGAGTCGTCGCGACTCTGATTTCGGTTGGAATAGGAGTCCTGATCGGCGGTCTGGCCGGCTACAGGAGCGGAGTCTCTTCATCGTTCCTGCTGGGAGTGACGCAAGCCTTCCTTGTAATTCCCATTCTCGTGCTGATACTGCTCTTCGCGAGGATAGGCCAGTTGCTTGTCGCCCAGGGGTTGGGACTCACTTTGATCACGATAATACTCGGGGTCTTTGGCTGGCCGTTAATCGCCTACATCGTCAGGGGTGAGATACTCCGCATCAGGGAGTTGGAGTTCATTCAGGCTGAGAGAGCCCTCGGAGCGAGCAACACCAGGATTCTCTTCAGACACGTCCTCCCAAACGTCCTCTCCCCGTTGATCGTATATTCCAGCCTTCTCATCGCCGGGAACATTCTCACGGAGGTGGTCGTGAGCTTCCTCGGCTTCGGTGATCCCAACACTTCCACATGGGGTCTTCTCCTCCAGGAGGGTTTCGACAAGCTGAGGACCACCTGGTGGGTCTCCGTCTTCCCCGGGCTGGCTGTCGTGTTCTGCGTGCTTGGGTTCAACCTCCTGGGGGACGGACTATCGGACGCACTGAACCCCCGGCTGAGGGAGTGAGAAAGGTGCAAGAGATTCTTAGAGTCGAGGACCTGAGGACCCACTTCTTCACGGAGGCCGGCGTCGTCAAGGCTGTGGACGGGGTCTCATTCACTCTCTACGACGATGAGCCCCTTGGGATAGTCGGCGAATCAGGGTCTGGAAAGACCGTGACTGCGCTTTCGATACTCGGCCTCGTCACCCGTCCGGGAAAGATAGTCTCTGGGAAGATAATCTACGGCGGCGAGGACATACTCGCCAAGGGGGAAGGCGAGCTGAGGAAGATAAGGGGAAAGAAGATAGCCTACGTCCCGCAGGACCCGAACTCTTCCCTCGACCCGCTCTTCACCGTCGGTTCCCAACTCGGGGAGGTTGTCAGCTCTCACCATGAGGTTTCGAGGGACGGGGTCTTCGAGAGGGCCGTGAACCTTCTCAGGCTCGTGAGAATCCCAGAACCCGAGACAAGGATGCGGGCCTACCCGCACGAACTCAGCGGCGGGATGAGGCAGAGAGTCGCGATCGCACGGGCCCTCGCAGGGGAGCCTGAACTTCTCATAGCCGACGAGCCGACGACGAACCTCGACGTTACGATTCAGGCGCAGGTGTTGGACTTGCTGAGGGATCTCCAGAGGGAGCTCGACATGAATCTCATCCTGATAACGCACGACATGGGTATCGTGGCTGAGATGACCAAGAGGATAGTCGTGCTGTACGCTGGGATGGTCGCTGAGGCGGCAACCACGAGAGAGATTTTTGCCTCTCCTAAGCATCCCTACACCGCTGCCCTACTCCACGCCGTCCCTAGAGTTGACCAGAGAATGACCCTGGTCCCGATAGGTGGGAGCATCCCCAACCTGATTGAACCTCCAACAGGATGCCGTTTTCACCCGAGATGCGCCCATGCAACACAGGTTTGCGTCGAGAAAGTTCCCCCGCTTGACTCGATTGGCGAAAGAAGAGAGGTCGCCTGCCATCACTGGAAGGATCTTACACTCGAGAGG
>JACPTA010000213.1 GCA_016193005.1 Nitrososphaerota archaeon
AGGGCTTCGCGCCGCAATAGCGCCTGCTCGAAGGCAATCTCCAAAGGAGAAACCACCAGGTAGAATTGCCGCGTCGAACTTTCCAATCTCGGTTGACTCGTGCCAAACGAGGCTTGAGGTCAAACCCTTGATGTCGCCGAGCGCCTTGATGACATCCAGGTCGCAGTTGCTCCCGGGGAACCTGATCACGGCAACCTTCATCTGACCAGTTCTCCTTCGCTCACCTCGAGCGCGTGCGCGGCTGGGTTGAAGATTCTTAGCTCGTGACACATTCGAGTTACGATGTCCTTGGCTTCCTTCGAGTCGGCTGCCACTACCGAGACTCTCAGCAGTTTTCCAGCCCGTATCGATTTTATGCGTTCAAAACCTGATTTTGCCACCAAGTCTCTGTGTATGGTCTCCCCTTCAGGATCTCGCGCGGCAGCTTTGTTTGAGACTACCACGTCAACCTGGAAGAGGCGCCCTTTTTTCGTAGTCTTTGCTAATAACGCCTTCTATATAAGTGGGATTTAACATAAACGGTGCAAGAAGTCTAGAAAATGGGAAGCGGCCAAGACTCCCTCTTTGGCCTGGTCCGAGCACTCCCAAGCCTTCTCGCCCTCTCCTCCTTTCGTAAGAAGGTTGGGCGACTCTGAATATCGCTGAGGATCTTGGATGCTGCTTCGTCCCAAAGATGGCTATGTTCCCCTCCGTGTCTACCCAAGCTATTACTTTGCACTCGTCAAAGGCATCGCCAATACGCCTTCTCAGTCTTCTCCATGGTCTTCAGCTTGTCAGACTTGATAAGCACCAAGGTTCGTAGAGAAAGCAGAACAAGGATCAAAGAGAGAGATGAAAAAGAGGCAGGAGCTACTATACGGAAAATGCCGGCCTCGTGGGATGGCCGTGGCGGTGGAGACCATGAAGACCGAGTACCCATCGTACACAATTGTGTTAAATGGGCGTGTGGATTGACAACTCGAATAATTACTGGCACCAATCCATAGGGGCGCATCCAGTTGACTACGAATCTTCTACCGGTCAGAAATGCGCTCCTGAGTGTTGCGAACAAGGAAGGTCTAGTTGAGTTCGCACGAGCGCTTCGCGGATTTGGGGTGGAGCTGATGGCAACGGGTGGGACGTACAACGCGTTGGAAGAAGAGAAAGTACGGGTGAGGAGCCTTCAAGACGACCTGAAATTACCCTCGGCACTTTCGGGGAGAGTGAAGACACTTCATTACCCGCTCTTTGCTGCAATACTTGCGAAGCATGAACCCAACCAGCTGAGAGAGATTCAAGGGCTCGGCGTCAAGCCCATAGACATGGTCGTCTGCAACTTCTATCCATTCCAGAAGGTAATCTCCGATCCGAGCGCGACTCAAGAGGAGATCATCGAGAATATCGACATCGGAGGACCTTCCATGGTGCGCGCTTCAGCCAAGAATTTCGAGTACGTCACTGTGGTTCCGTCCCCGACATACTACGAATCCGTAATCGAAGAGCTAAGGAAGAATGGAGGAAAGACAACGATTGAAATGCGAAGGAGGCTGGCTCGGATGGCCCTCGCTATCACCGCCTCGTATGACATCTCGATCTACAACGGGCTTTCGGCGACCTTCCTCAAGGGCCAATTCCCAGAGAAGTTCTTTCTCTCCTCCTCCAAATTCCAGGATGCCAAATACGGAGAGAACCCAGACCAGAGAGCCACGATCTACTCCATTGACAACTCCACCTCGATGAACCAGTGGAAGCAACTTGCTGGTGACAGACTCTCCTTCAATAATCAGCTCGACATCGGGAGCGCGTACAAGATTCTTGAAGGATTCGAAGGCGTACCGGCCGCAGCGACAGTCAAGCACGGCAACATAAGCGGCTTCGCGTTTGCCCCCTTAATCTCCGAGGCATACACCCTTGCACACTCCTGCGACCCCGAAGCCGATTTCGGCGGAACGGTTATGGTCAACAGGAGAGTAGATAGAGAAGCGGCCAAGTTGATCGGCAAGAACGAAGGAGAGGACGACTCATCGGTCTACACCGAGATTCTGATGGCTCCATCCTACGAGCCGCAGGCTCTGAAACTTCTCGAGTCCAAACAAAAAAAGAAGATCAGGATCATCCAAACTGGGGAGAGGTCCGATTACCCGTACAACGTGAAGGTCCTGGAGGGGTCGGTCCTAGTGCAGGAGGAGGTTGACTATAGGAAGAAGCTTGACAAGTCGAAGCTGACGTATCCAACAGGTGAGAAACCTGACTACGAGACTCTCCTGAAACTGCTTGCTTCCTGGGAGGTCGTGAGAAGAGTTCCCTCCAACGGGATCGTCATCGCGGCTGGAAGAATGAAGAACAAGAAACTCACTCACTTTTGGACACTCGGAGTCGGAAGCTTCAGGAAGAGGAACGGCGCTGTCAAGGTAGCTCTAGAAAACGCTGGAACCAGAGCCAGAGATTCTGTTTGTGCCTCCGACGGGTTCTTTCCGTTTCGAGACAGTATAGACCTGCTGGGAGAAAAGGGCGTGAGAGCTGTAATCCAGCCCGGGGGTTCCGTTAGCGACGAGGAAGTTACTCAGGCAGCCAACGAGTTTCGAATCAGCATGGTTCTGACACACACCCGGGCGTTCAAACACTAGAGTTACCGAATAGCTGTGTCTTCTGTATCACCTGACAGAAGGCCGGCGACGCCTCCATGTAGAGGCGGAGGGCTAACTCTATGCCCTCTAACCCCATCTCCCTCCTTGGCATGAGGATTTGGATGGGCCCTACCCACTCGCCCGCTCGACGATGTTCCTGCGAAATCTACCCCTGTGCAGCTATCCACAGGAGCGTTGTGGCTTAGCCCTCTCACGAGGGTAATAGTGGGTGGTGCTTTGAGCAGCTCGTTGTTCGTCCTCCCTCCCTTGACATCCCCGCCGCTCTTCCGTTCCATAGGTTCGCGACGGGGCA
>JACPTA010000214.1 GCA_016193005.1 Nitrososphaerota archaeon
GTGTCTATCGTGGGAGAGCCCCTTCCCAAGTTTACAGTCGTAGAGAGCGCAGTCGTGCCATAGTAGCAAGCGGAACCTGTAGGAATGCCCGCGCCCAAGCACTTCAGCACGTTCCCCGACGTGTCCAGGACAAAAGCCGCCGTGACGTTGACTGGGAGAGAGCCCGTATTGTTTGCGTAGAACTTGATATTACCGCTCTGCAGGATTGGTGTGACTGAGAGGCTCTCGTAAATATTCTCTTGCATTCCGTTCGTTCTCGATGTCAGCGACTTCACATAGAGCTGGTTTTGGCTGTTGACGAAAACGAAGAAACCGCTTCCGACCGTGAACAGCATCGCGAAAAGAATCACCGCAGCTATTATGCCGGCGGTGGCCTTCTTCTGTCCTTGGAAAGGCAGCCTCCTGATTCGTTTCACCTTACTTCACCTGAAAATACGTCACCACATTTCCGTTCAGCCCTGTTACAACAATGTAGTAGGTTGTGCCTGTGGCGTACGTCTGGCCGTACGATGGGCAGTTAGTCGTGGTAGGAGGGATTGTCAGGAGGATCAGCTGAGCATTCTTAATCTTCGCGCTCACGGTCGAAAGTGTAGGACTCTCGTACGAACTGCCAGCCAGTCTGCAGGTGGTATAGTAGTAAGCGCTACTGGCTCTCAAATCATAAACTCGATCTACCTTCGTGCTAGTGCCAGTATAATTGAAGAGGACATTTACCTGACCCGCGCTGTCATAGAGCCTGACCGAAAAGGGCTGAAAATTCACGTTCCCGGTGTTGTAGACCCAGAAACCGAGTTGGCTCGAGGTGGCAAAGTACAGGTCGATGACCTTGAAATTTTCCGCGAGATAGCTGTTGGTGACACCGATGCTGTTCGCGTAGTTGAGCTCGCTTAGCCCAGCTTGCGTGTTTACGTAACCAAATACTGCAGCCCCACCGATGACCGTGATGGCTATCAAAAGTACCGAGGCGATAGCCTCGGACGTCGCTGCCCTTCGAGAAGCCTGAATTACCTTCAATCTTGAATTTGGTTGATTTTAGCTTAAATATCGTTTGTGGATTGGGAATCTATACCATTAGTTCGCTGATGCCTCCCACGGAGTGGTTGAGAGGTTATGCATTTGGAATCTGGATGAAAGAATTAGATAGGTCCTTCGGGACATAATTAAATCGGCAAGTAATCTAATTGGCTTGGAGTCGCTAATCGGGGCGTTGCGCATCGAGGTATTGAGTGTAGCACTGAGTTGAGGGTGAATGAATAAGTCTCTCCTGCTTCTATTCGTAGTAGCAGCCTTTTTCCGCATCATCCTCTCCGTTGCCCAGCTGCTCTTTGGTATCCAGAGGATACCCGCGCTTCCTGAAGCCGAGCTAATTGCGGACTTTCATGGAGTGTACGGAAGTCAACTCGGGCTCTTGCACGCTGGACTTCTTCCCTACAGAGACTTCCCCTACTCCTATACTCCTCTGTTTCTTTACAGTCTCCTTCCGTTTTACTCAATAGGCGGAGTGAACGCTGCTGCAATCCCTATCGTACTTGCCGATGCAGCCACTGCAGCAGTAATCTATTTCATAGTCAGAGAGATGGCCAGTAACAAGATCGCATTTCTAGCGGGTCTGGCTTATGCACTCTCGCCATTCATGCTACTATACGAGGGCTACCTCTGGCTCGGTAGTCAGCCTATGACCCTCTTCCTGATGGCATCCATCTATCTCCTCAGGAGGGACAAGACCATTCTCTCCTCCTTCGCTCTCGCAATAGCAGTCCTGATGAAGCAGGATGCTCTATTCGTCCTCCCGGTGTACATTGGGTGGCAGTTGTGGAAGTACGGTGTCTCCGCATCAAAGAGCATAGTCACCTTGGTCCTGGTCATACTGGCTGGTTCTCTTCCGTTCGCAATCTCTAGTCCTGAAGATTTTCTTGCACTTGTCAGTTACAACCTCCTGGCAAAGTACACTCCAAACACAACATCAGCGGGAGTCATACCAACTTCACTGAATCCAAGCCTTGAAGCATTCACTCAACTCTGTTCTTCGGCCTCCGTTGTTCAGGGTATAGGAATTCTTGCATGTAGCATCCCCGGCAGCGGATACTCGTATCAACCAATGGAGGCGGCAGAGAGCATAATCTACTGGATAAGCTCGTACGTCCGCATACCACTCCTCTTGCTCATTGCTCCCGCAGTTTACGTCTCCAGACGGAGGAACTACGTAATTGAGGTCGCGTCAGCTTACTCCTTCACCGGCTTCCTGATTCTGTTTTCGGTTCTGGTCCACCCCCTCTTCAGATATTATCTGGTTCCTGTTTACGCGCTTTTACTTGCATCGGCGAGGTCTCGCGCTTCACTGATTGTCGTCACGGGAGTTCAGCTAATTAGCATACTATCTCCTGCAGGCATCTTTCAGGAGATTCTCCCCCTTGCCGCTGTTCTTGCTGTACTTGCGGTCCAAGACAGGCATCAGTCTCACTTGCCATCATAAAGCATGCTTGGCGTAGCCATCCTCTCTAGGTGTGAAGCGGTATTCATAGCGCCGGCGTACGCTATACGGTACTTCAAGAGAAAGGGAGCTGGAGCGTGGAAGGGCACTCTGGAATCACCCCTCGTCCTCTTCGCGGGCTCCCAGTCATTTCTGATAGTTTCTCCTTACGCGCTCTTTGAGGATCTTCTGTAGGGACTAGGTTCGAGCTCGTGGGACCCCTCTGAGACAATCTTGGCGTGCCCTCAGGGCACTAGTGCCATAGACTGGATAAGCTGAGTCTTGCGCGCACCACTATTCATCCTGCTCCCTCCTGCACTCTATGCCTCGAGTCACAAAGATAACGTACTTGAGCTAAGTTGTGCTTGCTCTTTCACCGGTTTCATCATCCCGTTCTGGATATTGGCTCGTACGGTGTTCAGATATTATCTGCTACTCGTTTGTGGATTCTTTCTCGGAGCATCTGGGAAGAGGCCCACTCTTGTGATCGAAGTTGCACCACAAATAATTAGCATAATCACCCCCCCCAGAACATTTCAGGAAGTCTTACCACTCGGCATGCTGCCCGCGATGATGGTTATTCAAGATGTCTGGCGAGACTAGTGAAACTGAATAGGCACGAAATTGGCATATCTTCCATAACTGAAGGGATACGCTCTTCTGACTTGTTCGCAAAGAGAGCGGAGTCAGTTGTTCGCTTCAGGTGGGTTGGCCGTAGATGACAGCGCCTTACCAAGGCAACAACAATGAGTCTCGATTAGATAAAAAAAGAAGAGTGTGGAATTCCGAGTTGCCGGAATTCCATCCTTGCCATCGAAGTCGCTTACTGGAATGCACCAGTGAAGACGACTTGTGCACCGTTCGCAGTTACGACGAAACCAGAGTACTGTGATCCCGCCGTAGCGCCCGCAGGAATGAAGCTAATCTGGACATACAGGCTTGAACCTGCAGTTACGGTGCATGAGCTCCCCCCGAGAGCCGCTGAATAGGAGACTCCACCGAACGTGATCGATATTGTACTGATGATCGTGTTGGCAGTACCTGTGTTTGAGAACTGCGTATAGCCAGCAGCTCCTTGGGCAGTGGCACAGACGGCCGTGAAGGTTGAACCTGTGCTTATGCTGGACGGGATGGATGCCGCGATAGCCTGTACTTGAGCGGTTACCGTCGAGGAGCCGAAGAGGCCGAAGACGAAACCACCGATTGCGACCGAAGCCACAAGCGTCACTGCGATGATCAGAACTGTAGCGATGATTGGCGAGATTGCTTTCCTTTGGTGTTGTCGATATTCCTTAATTGTCTTCATCTTAGGCCTACTTGTAACTCCTCTCATATTAAGACTTCTGAAATTGAGACATGAATTTGTAATCCATGCCGTCTCGCAAGCTAAGCTGTATTGCCTCCCATGGAAAGATACCTGCCGGGTGAAATTACCCGAGTGGTTATGAGCATTCTCGCCACTCTCTAGCTACCGTGATGCAGGAATGCCTCAAACCCTTGATTTACCTTGCTCCCGGATCGCAGCAACTGGCCTCGCGTGTCGACCTCAGCGATGCCTTGTAAAGCCTGGCCACAAGTAATTGACAGCCGCTTTTCTACCTTGGACCTATTCGACCTTCATGGACGCCGTGATCATGGAACCCCCTTCGGTCACAGCGCGTCATTCTCGTCTCGGCAATCTCCTGAACCACGACCATGACTAGACGCACCCATACCTGGAGAATGTCTTGTACAGCTATTTCCGATATGAGCTGGCTAAGGAGCGAGGAGTCCAATGCCACAGTCAACCCTCCTCGACCCGAAACTGATGCGAGCAACAGACAATGGAAGAGAAGGTAATAGTACGTCAGCTCGCCGTGAACAAGAACGAAGGCAGCCTATTGTTAGGCGCTCGATCGACAAGATAATTCCTCTGTGCCCCGCTACATAGAGCAGTGGAAGCAGCAGGATCGCCGGTAGTA
>JACPTA010000226.1 GCA_016193005.1 Nitrososphaerota archaeon
AGTCCTCGACGACGGCAGATGGACATACAAGCTCACTCCCTTGCGCCTCCCTGCGAACATATCGTCGATGGAGTCAGCACCCTGCATTGTCTGTCCGGTCGAATCGAAGTGCTCGGTCAATAGCGACGTGAACCCATTCACGTGCCCTTGGATCGGTCCGTGGGTGTTAAAGGAGCACAGGACTGCAATCCAGATGGTTGCTACGCCCGCGGTCTAACCTGCTTCTTGGCTCGGGCCGCGTAGCTATGGGGGGCAGTCCTTGAGACTAGCTGATGCAAGGCGAGATTACTACAGAAGGCTTGCGAAACAGAAAGGTTACAGGAGCAGGGCAGCCTTCAAGCTCACAGAGGCCAGCAAGAAGTATGGCCTGATAAAGAAGGATGACCGCGTCATTGACTTCGGGGCAGCACCTGGGGGTTGGGTCCAGGTCGCATCGGAACTTGTTGGTCCGCGCGGACTCGTCGTGGCCGTCGACCTCCTGCCGATAGAACTTGGGTTGGATAACGTCCGCTCGATCCGGTCCGACGTGCAAGAAGCTGCAATGGCGCCGAGGTTAAGAGAGTTCCTCCAAGGGGAAGCCGATGTCATCCTCTCGGACATTGCCCCACAGGTCTCTGGCGCGTGGGACCTGGACCATTACAGGCAGGTCGAGTTGACGATGGTGGTGATACGGCTGATGACGCAACTGCTGAAGAGGGGAGGGAACGCGATGATCAAGGTTTTCCAGGGAGAGCGATTCTCCGAAGTGTGCAGAATCCTGAAGGAGATGTTCGAGTTCTTCGCCGTCACAAAACCAAAGGCAAGCAGGATGAAGAGTTCGGAGCTATATCTGGTGTGTTTGAGGAGAAGATGATGAGGTTTCTTTCACAATCTCCGCGGCCTCAGCATAACTGGCTTTCGTCTTGAGCCCGCTCTTCTCGAACGGCTGTTTCATCGAATCAAATCCTTCCGAAGAGAGTCGCTCGGAGACTCTCTGATGCGATACTGATGAGATCTTCAGCCTCGAGCAGATTCTCTCCAGATCGTAGCTGTAGGGTGGATATCTGTCCACTCCCACTAGGGCTTGGAGAATTGGCGCTGCATTTGTGAAGCTCATCCGATCTGCGAAATGTTTGGCCCGCTCTAGGACTCGGCCATCCGTGATCCGACCCGTCCAAATGGGGCCCGCCGCCTGTACCCTCTCTCCGCACTCTCGGCACTTCGTCAGCGGAGCTTCAGAAGCCGTGCACTCCCCACAGGTCCGGCATTCCGCCACGTATCCTACCTGTCTGACCGAGTGGTCCGCGGAGGCAGCAGAACGGTGTGTTAGGAGGTAGACTCTGAGGTAGTGTCGGGTGCTATGACAGGCGATGGGCTCGATTCCGATATCGGCTGCCGCGGCGGCTCTGCAGCAGAAGTACAGCAGTATCCTGATGGCTGTCTCGTGTTCGAAGTCGGACCGTCGGGAGGTCGAGCCATATCTGCGAAGTGCAACACTTGGGTACACTCCGCAGAGCACGGCCGTGTCAGTGGCAGTGACGGAGACCACCGATTCGTGAGCAGAGGCAGCTAGGCCGGCCTCCAAAAACGGCGCTGGGCTCCCGAACGGATCCAAATCGAGGAAGTCAAATTTCTCGTCTCTCCCGAACTTGGAATACAGGAAGTGGTTTGCTTCGTCGTGGCTGAAGCTGCATCTGTCCGTGACCCGATTGAGCTGTGCGTTCCTCTTCGCGATCGTCATTGCGAATCGGTTGAAGTCGTTGAGTGTGACCTGGACACTCCTTGGCACTTCTTTGGCTATCCTGATGCCTCTCGCCCCAGTCCCTGCCAACACGTCACAAAAGCTGCTACCGGCAAGAACGCTCGTAATGGCGACTGAGACGTCTCGATTCACCCTCGCCGCTGGGTTGAAGAAAACTGGATTTGTGGCAGGTTCTCTCTCGCTCAGGCTCTTCTTTGGCACGCGGAGCTTGGTCTTCCCCTCCGCAATGGTCACGAGGCGGGCCGACAAGTAATGCTCCTTCTTGCAGGAAGAATTTAAGGCAGATTCGAACCAAAGAGTGGTGTTTGCGTTCAAGCGCTATATGGCTCATCACAGGTCCACCCGCGATCGGCAAGTCGACGGTCATCTCAAAAGTTGTCCTTGCTCTTCGGACGCGTGGGTACATTGTGGGAGGCTGCGTCACTAAAGAGGCGAAGAGGAACGGAGTACGCGTTGGGTTCACGATTCAGGACCTGATGGGCGGCACCTCTGCGGAACTGGCGTCAACTGGCAGCATGGTTGGCCCGAGGCTTGGAAAGTACAGGGTCAGTCTCACAAACCTCTCGTTAGTCGGCGCTTCATCGCTGAGAAGGGCCGCGGGGGAGGCTGAGCTGATCGTGATAGATGAGGTCGGGCCGATGGAGTTGATGAGCCCGGAATTCAGGCGAGCCGTTGAGGCCTGCTACAAGAGTCCCAGGCCCATCCTTGCCGTCGTTCACGAACGAATGAAAGATCCCCTGATAGAGCTTCTAGTCTCCGATCCAATGACGAAATCGTTCGAGGTAAGCCTGCATAACAGGGAAGGAACGGTTGCGGATCTGTCCGCCCAAATAGTCGCTGCTCTCGGTCCGCTGAAGGATGCGTGACTGGCCGATGGGGCGTGTCGGCGGTATCGACGATTCTTCCTTAGGGGCTCGATATGCTTCACGAGGAGATGTCAATCGCCTCATCTTTCGATGAATCTCTGCTATGAAAACTCTGGTTTTCGTTGTGTAGACGCTTAAATTGGCGTCAAAGATAAGCGGATATTGACTCGTAGTCGCGTCATTTTGCCCCAGATTGTCGGACTATGGTTGGCTGAGGGATGGACTCAAAGTACACGAGAAATAACTTTTACAAACAATCAGGCTCACTTAATACGATTCTTCCATTCAGCATTCCTAAGCGCTCTTCCGATTGTCAATGAGCCGCGCATTTACGCGTATCTGCCACCAGGTCAGAGCTATTTCAAGAGACAAATCAGCGGACTAAAGTACAGAACGTACACCCACAGGCAGGCCAATAGACCGTTTTACATTTACCGTATCTCGGGTGTCAAATTGGTTCAAGAATGGAGAAAGCTCGTGAAGGAAGTGACCCAAGACGAAAGAAACTATCCCTATGTTCTCCAAGGTTTTTTTGCCGGAGAGGGTAACGTCAAATTTAGTCGATCTACTCATTGTCGAATGATTCGAATGTTCCAAAAAAGACCAATTCCGTTGATTGAAAAGATTCTCAAGCATTCTGGAATTTCTTTCAGGTACTCTCCTGATGAGGGCGCGTACAACATTTCCGGAAGACAGAATTTGGAAAAATTATGGAGCATGCAACTCGGCACACTACATCCGTCCAAGAATAAGAAATTCGAGGAAATGTTGAAGACTTATCAGCAGCACCATTACAAGCGAGGGATGCTTCCTCAGTTGGTTTCTCGGAATTTGGCATCCCCAATTACTTCGAAGGACCTCTCAGTCATGCTTCAAAGATCTCACCCAAGAATCTCACATGTTCTGATTCAGCTCGAGCGTAAGAAGCTTGCACAGTTCAAGGTTCGCAGTACTTATTACTGGTTTAGACCTGGAGATGACACAGTCATTATTTCGCGTCAGAAGGACCGCGTTCTGAAATTGCTGAATGAACCAAAAAGAGTTTTTGAAATTTCGACTGCGTTAGAGAGGACTTGGAAGGCGATCTCTAGAAGGCTTCAAGAACTCGAAGTGCTCGGTTTAGTCAGGAAGACGACATCTTGCTGGTCAGCAGTCCTAACAAGAAAGAGGGTGATCGCGTTATAATTCGTGTCGCAGGGATTGACGAAGCTGGGAGAAAACAGTAGTACTCCTACCGTTTCCCAATAGGTTCTATCGTTGGTCCACTCGTCGTCGCTGGGGTCTCCATCGAACGCCGTTCGGTTGACAGGCTGGTTGACCTCGGGGTAAAGGACTCCAAAGTGCTCCAGCCGAAGAAGAGAGCAATTCTCTATGATGAGATCAAGAACGTATGCAAGGTTGTCTCTTATCACCTAATGCCCCAAGAGATTGACGAGTACGTCATGAAGGGGAAAAAGTATCGCAAGCTGAACTATCTTGAAGCGATATACATGGCAAAGGTGGTTGACAGGCTGGATGCATCCAAAGTTTACGTTGATTCGCCTGACACCAACCCCCGCAGGTTCTCAGGGGAGGTCAAGAAGATGATTGATTCGAACTCCCTTATCGTCGCGGAGCACTACGCCGACAGGAACTATGCCGTCGTCTCTGCCGCGTCAATCATCGCGAAGGTCGAACGAGATATGGCGGTGGCCGAGCTTCGACTGGAGCACGGAGAGTTCGGGTCAGGCTATCCATCAGACCCAAAGACAATAGCGTTCCTGAGGGAGTGGGTAGACGCGCGGAACACCGTGCCATCCTTCACCAGGAGCAGCTGGAAGAGCTGGGGGAGGATCAGACAGAAGTTACTGTTGTAGCGCGAGGATGATGGCGTGATCCTTGTCGTAAGGGCCCAGCTCGATGACCTTCTCGACGGTGAACCCCGCCGAGGCCAACTTTCTCTCCTCCCGCTTGAAGATTTCCTTCGGAATGGCCAGAACATCGATGCTCCTTGCCTTCACGATTAGAACCAGTCTCCCGCGCTTCTTGAGATGGACTCTGCAGTTCTCGATTGCTATCTCTGTCTGATCCTGTTGGGCTATGTCGCAATAGACAACGTCAACCCTTCCGAGCGTCGTGAAGCTGTTTGCATTTCGAGCATCGGCCACGTAGGGAATCACATTCATCCTAGCCCTAGCAACATTCTCCACGAACTCCCTTGCCACCCTGGAAGACATCTCCACCCCGAAGACCAGCCCGCTCTTGCCCACGATGTCGGAGACATGGGAGGAGGTGGTGCCCGTCGAGGTCCCTAGGTAAAGTACCCTGTCGCCTTCCCTGATTACGTCAATCGGAAGCCCCTTCAGCATGGCGGCAGCGAGCTTGCTCCTGAATGGGTCCCATAGCCTGTACTCTTCTCCGCCGATCTTGAGCAGACTCTCGCCATAGGTCTGTCTGCCAGGTATCAGATTCCTAGTAGCGACGTTTCTCCTTCCGTCTCTCTCCACGAACGAGACGTTTTCCAAAACTCCTCTTTCTTTCCGGGGGTTCTGCTTGCTTCGGCTCCTTATACTTTAGCCTGATCTCCGCCAGTCTCTTCTCAAGGAGGCCGGTCAAGCTCCCATCTCGTTCACCCCTGTAATAATCAATCCTGGCTGCAATCGCAACCTTGTTCGCTATGGTCCTCGCTATCTTCCCCCTCTGCCACTTGGGTGCTGTGTGGACTGCCTGGTGTTGGAAGAGGATCCCGTGCTTTGGAGGACGTGCACCTGTCCTGAGAGCCCGGAAGAGCGCCTTCTCAGCTCCCAAGATCTGTATCGTACTCGCTGGGAGGCGTGCGAGGCGGTCGAGCCCCCCTGCCTTTGCTATCAACCGCGCGCCTATCGTCGAGCCCGCGACTTCTCCGACGTTGGGTGCGATTTTCTTCATTGCCGACTCCACGTACTCTGCCAGCTTCTCCCTCTCGTTGCTCAGACCAATCACCAATACGCCAAGACCCTTTACCCGCGCCAAATCTCTGTCGGAGATGGGTCCACCCTTCGACCTGTCCCGAGCAATCAGTATCGCCTCAATCTTCTTCTGGCTCAGCCCGCTCGCCTTGAGCATCTCCTCATCAAACTGATCTCTCCTTCCAGCATCAACTATCATTCTCCCAAGAATCAGGTTGTCTTGAATGATTGGGGGTAGCTCAGGAAAGTGGAGGCCGTACCACTCGAGCAACCGCTCTGCTGCCACGTTTTGAGCTCTATCAATCTCGTCCAACGACTGAATCGCCTGTACCAAATGAAGGTCTGGTCTGGACGACTCCTCGCTTATCACC
>JACPTA010000227.1 GCA_016193005.1 Nitrososphaerota archaeon
AACGGTTATCCTGTTGTTTGATAATTGAAGAGGGTGAATGAATTTTGGAATTCACGCTGAACCTTCACGACACCCCCTTCGACGTCTCGATTATCCTCGAGAGCGGTCAGGTCTTCAGGTGGGAGAACAAGGATGGTTGGTGGTACGGTATGATTGATAGTGGTGTTGTCAAGGTAAGGCAGGATGGCTCCTCTCTGAGATGTATCTCCAGCACCGACGAGATAAATCAGGAATACATTCGAACGTACTTTCGGCTCGATGAGGATTTTGAGGGCGTACTTTCTGCGATAATGAAGGATAATGTGATCAATGAGGCCATCCAGCGTTTTTACGGCCTCCGCCTCATAAGGCAGCCGACTTGGGAGTGTCTGGTCTCCTTCGTAATCGCAACAAATTCAAACATCCCTAGAATAAGGAGAATGATCTCGAATATCTGCAGAAGGTATGGGAGCACAGTGCTCTTCGAGGGTCTCGAGTATAACCTCTTCCCGACCCCTCAAGCCCTCTCTGGAGCGACAGTCAAGGACTTAGAGGAGTGCGGTCTTGGATACCGGGCCAAATACGTAAGACGCGTCGCAGAGGCGGTGAACAACGGGAAGGTCGACCTCTCCGAGTTGCTGATTGGGAACTACGAACAGGGACGCGAGACCCTCATCAGGAAGGTTCTCGGCAAGAAGGACCTGCTCGGAATAGGGCCGAAGGCTGCCGATTGTGTGCTACTATTCTCATGCGACAAGGATGAGGCCTTCCCGATTGACGTCTGGATCACAAGGGCGGTGGAAAAGTACTACAAGACTGTCGTCGGAAGAGAGCTGGCTAGGAAGCTGAAATTGAGGCTCTCAGGGCGACAGAACCTCGCTCTAGGGACCTACGACGCACTTTCGTCAAGACTGAGGAGTTACTTCGGGACCTACGCAGGCTACGCACAACAATACCTATTCCTTCTTGCTCGTGCTACCCTTGCGGACTGAAGCAGGCTTCGCATACTCTCCCGCTTGGAGCCATGACTTTAGACTCTGAACGTTGCTCGTGACTACGCTCCTCCTCCGGGTGTCCACAGGAACGCTCCATCTCTTGGCGACCCATGGCTGAACACTGGCCGCCGACAGCTCACCCAATGAGTACCCTCTCGCGTCTCTTTCCATCGAGGAACCGTTGTGTCTGACGCTCACTCGTGGGTGTGGTATGGAGGCTGTTGGTGTGAAGAGGTGCTGTGGTCGCTCTTTCTCCTGGCTCACGGCCTCCGCCTTCACCTCAACTGGAATCACCTTCCTCTCCTTCACAACCTCTTTCTTCTTGGAAACCTTGGACCTCTCCGCCTTCTTCACGCGAGCCTTCTTGGTTCCCCTCGTGCTCATTGCCCCGACGGCCTCCGAAACACCTGTCTCAAGCGGAATTGGTCACTCGGCCGGCAATCCAAGTCTGCAGGGTCGACAATCTCTTAGGTGGCCTCGCTCTGCTTCTTCGGTTGCGTGCCCTGATAGACGAGTAGTCCTCCTATTATCGAGAGCACCACTCCAGCGAGGAGAAGGGCCCTGCTATCCAAGATGAAGTAAGAAGGGACCACCACCAGATCGATGCCGATGAAGATGAGAAGGGACCCGAGGCCGAATAGCCTTCCGCTGACGATTGGGATTGGAGTGAAGACCTTCCCGGCGTAAGGGGGCTTTGCGGCAGCGCCCGGAGCGGCCCTTCTAAAGCTTGGAGGTCCACCCTTTAGTATGGCAATGGGTATGAACATGACCCCAAATATGAGGAGTATGCTAGCGGTTCCCTGCATTGCACCCGCTTCGGGGCTGGGTATGACGCAGAAGCAAGAGTCCCCCGCAGGAGTCTTTGGACCCGTGAACAGGGCTATCCCGGTGACGCCAAGCGCTATCAACAATATAGAGAGGATTACGTACTCTGTATCCAAACCCACCTGCGAGCCCCGAGGTTAATTCTTAAGGATTTCGAGAGCATGAGGTAATCTGGCATGATCGATAGAAAGTATTTTTCCCGCCAGGTCGCACTTTCTGATCTGGGGACGCGCGGCCAAGCTAAGCTCGCCGAGACTACGGCACTCGTGGTCGGTCTCGGAGGTACTGGATGCGTAGCCAGCGTCCTTCTCGCGCTCTCCGGAGTAGGCAAGCTGATACTTGTTGACAGAGACATAGTCACATTCGAGAATTTGCACAGACAGCCCGTGTATTCCCGTAATGACATGGGAAAGGCGAAGGCCGAAGTTTGCGCCTCGTTCATAGAAAATCGGGCGCCATCGACCAAGGTAGAATACGAGGCCCAGATTCTGGATGGTTCTAACGCAGGGGAGCTTGTTCGGGCCGCAGACATCGCGCTGGATTGTCTTGACAATCTGGGAGGGCGCCAAGTTCTCAACAGGTCTTGTGTGGAGGAAGGCGTTCCGCTGGTTCATACGGGAGCGCTGGGGTGGGAGGGGTCGGTGGCGGTCTTCAAGAGCCCTGACACGGCATGTCTGGAGTGTCTGCTCCCTCCAGGCAGCGCGGACGAATTGGCGAGGTGCGAAGATGTGGGGGTCCTTGGAACGACTACCTCTACCATAGGATCGCTCGGCGCCTTGGAGGCGATCAAGCTGGCTGCGGATATGACTTCGCCTCTGATCGGAAAGATACTCGTGATCGACTTTCTGGCCGCTGAACAGCATACTGCAATCATCGCCAAGAGGAGGGCATGTGCCGCGTGCGGCGACGGCCAGCAAGAGGAGCGCGAGAGCAGGTTGATTACCTTATGCGGGAGTGGTGAGTATTACTGGCCCAAGGCATTCGGTCCGTCAGAGTTCCCGGTTATCGCGAAATCACTTCCTGATTCAGTCATTGTCAAGAAGATGGGCGCTTCTGTGATTCTTGCTCGGGTGGATTCGTCCCAGATCGCCCTCTTCCGGGGAGGGGGCGTCCTGATCAGGGGAGTCAGTTCGGAAAAGCAGGCAAGAGCGATGGCAGCCGCTCTGCTGCGCAGGAATCCTCGACTGCGTTCCAGAGGGACGGCCAGGAAAAATCTTAAGAACCGACCCTAATCGCTGCTTTTGTCCCGGGGTAGCTCAGCCTGGTAGATGAAAAAGGAGCCAAGAGCTTCCGGCTGTAGTGGCCAGCTATCGGCTGACCCGTTCAGCCTACTCAGGCTACAGACACCGGACAGCCGTAAAACCGGCCTGAAGTGTCGCAGGTTCAATGGCGCCTCGAAGGCACTGACAATCCTGCTCCCGGGACACAACAGAGATAAGTCGCCTCTTGCCAAGACGGTGAAACATCTTTTATTGATGGATTTGGCCAGATGCTTGTGTGGCTTTTCTTGACAGGTAGAGGAGCCATCTCCGTTATTAGAGACAAGAATTTTAACATGTGGGCATGGCGAGCCTGTGATTTTGAAGACCAAGGCGATTGCTCTGGCGTCGATGATTGGTTCGCTCGTCGGAGGAGTGTCTGTCCTCTTGTTCAACATGGGGCTGTGGTCCTCTAGGCAAAACCTGATCGTCCTCCTCGACGCCTCGAACAGATCATCTCTGGTCTTGAACTTCTTCCTAGTGGAAGTGCTCGCCATCGCGCTGATATCTCTCAGCACCTCTTTCATCTTGAGGGCTCTCGCCAGCAGAGACCTACCATCCGAGAGAATCGGCCTACACTCACTGATATCAAGGGCGCTCCGCTCGAAGAGGAGTGTGAGAGTGGGAGTGGTCTTCGGGATCGTCTACGGCCTGATATATGCATTCGCGTCAAGCACCGTGGTCGTTCAACCCGGAACTGATTTTGGGACCGCTTATGGGGTAACCGAACCAGGATGGGTGGGAATAAGCTGCTGTGGGACCTTCGGTACAGTCCCGAAGCTGATTCTCTTCCCTGCTCCCGCACTGCACGTTGGGATACAGCTCATTCCACTCACAGGCCTGTTCCTGGTAGTCGTTCCCCTTCTCGTCGGATTTAATTTTGCTCTCGTCGCCTACGCGCTTGCGATTCGGGCTACAGGGCGGACCGGCTCCTGGCTCAGTACAATCGGGGCGTCTGTCGGCCTCTTCACCGCCTGCCCGACTTGTGCCGGATTCTTTCTGGCGGGAGCTGTGGGTGGCATTGGTGCATCAAGCTTGGCGATCTCGCTCGCACCTTACCAAATCCTCTTCGTGGCCATCAGTATCACAGTGCTGCTATTTACTCCTGTAATCATCGCTTCAACGACGAGACGGTATCTGAACTCTTCTTGCGACATCAGATAGTATCAACCACTAGGGGTTCTCTTCGATTCAATCTCTACATGGGAATGTTGCAAAATGATTTAAACCACTCAAGGTCGGCGAAACTTCGCGACTAGGAACTCGCTTGAATCTCACTGCCTATCTGCAGCTCACCAAGCCGAAGATAATCCCACTCCTGATACTTGTCGCCCTCGCTTCCTCAGTTATCGCGACCAGGGGACTACCGAGCCTCACCATCGCCGTCGGCCTCTTGGTGGGAGGAACCTTGACCTCGGCCGGCTCTCTTGCAATAAACAGCTACCTTGAGGTCGATATCGATTCAAAGATGCGAAGGACCATGACAAGGCCACTTCCATCGAACAGAATCGTGCCCCCGAGAAAGGCGTTGTTCTTCGGACTCGTTCTCATCGCACTCGGCGTAGGCATCTCCTTCCTGCTCCTCCCAGCCCTGGCAACACTATTTATCGCGCTGGGTTCCATTGTCTACATCCCTATCTACACGATCTGGCTGAAGCCTAGGACGTCCTGGAATATTGTGCTCGGGGGGTTCGCCGGAAGCTGTGCGTCTCTGGCTGGCTGGTACGCTATCACGACCTCAAACGCGTATGTAGCCTGGATACTTGCGGCTCTGGTCTTCGTCTGGACTCCCACCCACTTCTGGAGCCTCGCTGTGGTAACGGAGCAAGACTATTCAGCGGCGGGAATTCCGATGCTTCCCTCCGTGGTTGGGGAAGTGAGAGCATCAAGATTCATAGTCGCGAACACCCTCCTGCTAATACCCGTCAGTCTCCTCTTCTACCTCTACCTGACAGGGGTGGGCACGTTGATCTACCTAGTGGGTGCGTTGATCTTTGACGCCATACTGCTGGCGACAAACGTGAAGCTACTCCTATCACCGACGAGAGCGAATGCCTGGCTGGCCTTCAAGTTCTCCAGCCCCTACCTCGCCGTCATCTTCATCCTCGCGAGCGCAAGCGTGCTCATGTGAACATCTGGCTGCTAGGCGTTGATAGCAACGTTCACTAACGTGCCAAAGAAAGAGTCAGATTAGACCATGAGTGCGGGTAAATATCTCGTCTACCTGACTATCGTCTCGACCTACGTGCTGATCGTCTGGGGAGCCTACCTTACCGCGGGAGAATGGGGCGCGGCGTGTGGGACTGGTAGCGCTTCCGCCTGGCCTGCCTGCAATGGAAGCTTTGCAATCCCGTCCGACTGGGGCGCGCTTGTGGAGTATATTCACCGAGCCCTGAGCATCGTTGCTACGGTTCTCCTACTCATCAGCACGGTTGTCGTCTCAAGGGCGAAGCCGCGCCAGAAGGGGGCGACACTTGCTCTCCTCCTTTCGTTAGCTCTTCTGGTCGCGCAGATACTTCTTGGTGCCGTACTGGTCAACACGGACCTCGACATTGTGGTCACTGCACTGCATCTGGCGAACGCGACCGCGCTGTTCGGTGTGATGGTGGTTGCGGGCGTTCTAATTCACCTGGGAGAGAAGAGGGTCGCCTAGAAAAGGCAAAAAGTCAGGTCCTCCACGACCTTCTGATGCGCGACCCTGAATCCAGGTTCGTGGCCGACGCGATGCTTGGCAGTCTGGCCCGGAAGCTGAGGATATTTGGGTTTGACACAAGATATCACACGAGGGGGACCGACAGGGAGCTGACCTCGTCCGCGAAGGCCGAGGGCCGGATAGTCCTGACGTCAGATCGACAACTTTGCAATCAGCGTGACAGCAGCTTGCACGTCTTCCTGATCACTGGCAGGAGCGACAGGGAGAGAATGCTATCGCTCGTGGCAGAAGCAAAGTCGCACGGTATCCAATTGACGGAAGGTGAATCGAGATGCGCTCTCTGCAACGGGACCCTCATGCCATCGAGGAAGGGGGAGCTGAGAGAACAGGTCCCGGACTCCGTCTTGAGGAGGCACAGGTCATTCAACGTCTGCATGGATTGCGGGAAGGTCTATTGGAAAGGTAGGCACTGGTCAAGGATGAGGAAGTTCTTGAATCTGCTTCGCTCAAAAAAGATTTAACCTGTCTGAAGGTCGGACCTCCCATGACTCTCACGCGTGAGCAGGGCTCAGAGCTCGTCCAGATGGCCAGGAACGCGCTTGAAGGGTTCGTCATGAATGACAAAATCACGATTCCGGACCGATGGGACAACGATTACTTGAATGAAAAGAGGGGAGTCTTTGTCACGTTGAACAGGAAGGACGGCTCGCTGAGAGGTTGTGTGGGCTTCCCACTCCCCACAAAGCCGCTAGGTGCGGCGACGATTGAGGCTACAGTTGCTGCCGCGGCCAAAGATCCCCGTTTTCCGAGAGTGGAAGGCAACGAGGTTCCGAATCTCTCAGTAGAGGTGAGCGTTCTCACAGAGCCCGAAGTCATCAGCGTGCCCAAGCCAACCGAATACCCTGGTTCGGTGAGGGTCGGCGAAGATGGCTTGATCATCTCAGCTGGAAGCTACAGTGGTCTCCTGCTCCCTCAGGTTGCAACCGAATTCGGACTCGGTCCCGAAGATTTCTTGTCCGAAACATGCGTGAAGGCTGGCCTGATGCCAGACGCCTGGCTGAGCGGCAGAGTGGTGGTACAGAAATTTCAAACGGAAATTTTCTCAGAGGAAGCGGCGAGCGAGAAGGTCAGCGAGCAATCGCGCTGAGGTTCTAGATGCGACGGGTCTACATCAGTGCCTTCGGTTCAGGCCTTGGGCATGCGACGAGGATGGTCTCGGTCGCGAAGACACTGCAGAGTCAGAACTGGAAGGTTAGGTTCTCGAGTTCCGGGGAGATTACAAGATACCTTACCAAGGAAGGCTTTCGATGCAACGACATTCCGCTCGTAGACGTGGTCTACACCGACCATGGCTCCTTCTCAGCTAAGGAGACCCTGAAGTTCACTCCTCTAATCTTCGCGAGATTCGCCCACCAGATTGCAGTGGAGGCCGGCAACATCGCGAACTTTGGCCCAGATTCGGTGCTCAGTGACTCTGTCGCCGCGACCGTGGTCGCAGCCAAGATCCTACGAAGGAAAGCGGTCAGCGTCCTCAATCAGCTTAAGCTGGAGTCTTCCCCAGGAACCCCCGCAATCGCGCGAAAGCTACTGTCGGCCGGCAGCGTCACCGTTGGAAATGAATTCTGGGAACTGAGCGGTACCATCCTCATCCCGGACCTCCCCCCGCCCTACACCATCAGCGAGACGAATCTCTGGGGCGCCGGGAGCGTGACAAAGAGAGCAAGGTACGTGGGGTTCCTCACCTCTCCTGAAGACCTTACAGACGACGAGCTCACCCAGAAGCTCGCGAAGGATAGAAGGAAGAAAATCTTCTGGCAGGTCTCGGGACCACCCAAGACAAGACCATCGCTGCTTGCCAAGGCACTGTCAATTGCAAAACAATTGAGCGATGGCTATGTCTTTGTTATATCAGCAGGAAATCCGCAAGGCAGGAGTTCGCCCACATCGATCGACGGCGGATTCCTCTACGAATGGTGTCCCGTCAAGGACAGACTAGTCGATCTCTCAGAGGTGGTCGTGTCAAGGGCCGGTCATACGAGCATCGCCCAATTCATCCAAAAGAGAAAGCCGTCCCTCCTGATACCGATTGCGTCGCACAGCGAGCAGCAGGGCAATGCAGTCAAGGCCGGCCGCCTCGGAATCTCCGCACTCCTGCAGGAGCAGGAGCTTACTCCGGAGAGGTTCTTGCGGGCGCTCTCTTCACTCGAGGAGGAGAGGGTGGAGAGAAAACTCAAGGAGGTTAGCGAAGTCGCGGGGGGCTTCGATGCAAAAGAGAGCATTGTCAAGGCGGTCGTCAATTGACCAGCGAATCGAGGATTGCATGCATCTCCACCCTCTCCCCCTTGAATTGATTCATCCTGTACCTCACAGCGCCCCTAGGTTTCACTCCGAGTATTCCTGATGGCGCCCCGTCTATCTCCTTCATGCCAAGGGCCTGATAGACCTCCCGCAGGTCCTCCTCCTGGAGCAGCAGGACTGGAAAGAGGGTTCCGGGCGGAGCACTCGACGCATAGTTCATTGCCTCTCTGTCGCACTCCAGATGCGCCCCGACGACGACATGGAGTCCCTTTGAACTTCCCAGCCAGGAGCTCAGGGTTTGGGCGGCGCCCCCTCTTCCCTCAATGATGTGTAGGCTCAGTCTTGAAGGGTCCATCCTGTGAGACAGCTCGGAGTAGAGCTTCGCGACCTCCCTGAGAGAAGCATCGTCCACCCTTACATGGACCAGCCTTACTGAGAAACCTGACAGCGCTGCCATCCAGGCGGCAACCGAGCTGTGCCTTCCTCCAGACGCGAGGCAGTGAGCAATTCTCCTCCTTGAAGTCGGAACTCCGCCGACACCCTCCCTGATTTGAACTCCACAGGCACCGACCGGGCCTGAGAACGAGATTCTGAACCTGACCTTTGGCTTGGTCTCCTGAACATGGGTTCCTCTTACCCTGCTCAGGATGGTCGAACTTACTGCGAGGATCATGTCGCCTTCCGATTGGTCAGGCATCGCAGCAGCTGCAGACACCGCGAAGGTCGTGCCGGGCGAAAGATACTTCCGAGCCAGTACCGAAGCAGCCTCGGTGAATCCTTCCAGCCCATTCGATACCTCATATCCTAGAGCAACCCAGCCGACTCCGGGAAGATTGGCAATCGTTCGGGATACGACAGCGGGGTCGGCACCGCTGCAGACAAGACTAACACCCACGGTCTTCAAACGAACCCCTCTGGCACGGCCAGCAACGAGAGAGCCAAGGGCTGATTCGCGCAAGTCCGACAGGCGTCCCTTGCCCGTCCACCCGATAATCGTCGCCGGCTGCAAGACACCGGGCGGCTGTACACGATGCTTTTAAGCGGATTCGCGAGAGTTGACGCGCTGCGAAAGATCATGACCGATTCTCGGCAGACTGCTCACGCGCAGGATATCTTCAGTGCCTCACCAGGTTCAGAGGTCACGGTTCACGGCTGGGTGGTGCGCAAGAACTCAGTGGGAGGAATTGTCTTTGTGGTCATCAGGGATGGATCGGGTTACGTGCAAGTCTCAGCGAAGAACTCCATCGCTGACGAGGATGCGATGAAAGCCATCAAGGCTGTCAGTAGAGAATCTCTGGTGACGGTGCATGGGACCGTGAGAGATGACGGACGGGCGCCGGGTGGAAGGGAGATTTCGACCAAAAGCTTCAAAGTTCTGAGCAAGGCGGAGACCTGGCCTATCACCAAGACGGCATCGAAGTCTGCATCATTCCTCTACAACATAAGACACCTGAGTATCAGGAGCCGAAAGGTCGTTGCGACCATGAAGATTCGTGCAGAGGTAATCGGGGCGGCCTTCGATTTCTTCAGGAGTAGGGGGTTCACACTAATCAGCGCACCTAGCTTCGTTCAGGCCGCCGTTGAGGGCGGTTCCACGCTCTTCTCCGTTGACTATTTCGGGAAGAGCGTCAATCTAAGCCAGAGCGCACAGTTCTACGAGGAGGCCGCCCTACCCGCCTTGGAGAAGGTCTGGATCTTCCAGCCGGCTTTTCGGGCCGAGAGGTCTAGAACAGCAAAGCATCTTACCGAGTTCTGGATGATAGAAGCCGAACAGGCATTCGCAGACCAGACAGAGAACATGAGGCTGCAGGAGGAGTTGCTGAGCTTCATCACAAATAGGGTCCTCGGAGATAGGCAGACGGAGCTTAAGATTCTGGGGAGAACTCTGAGAGAGTTTCAGCTGCCTCTCCCGAGGATCACCTACGACGAGGTGCTGAGAGCATCATCCAAGGAGGGTGTCCCCTTCCGTTGGGGTGAAGATATCCCCACCGAGGCCGAAAGGGTAATCTCGATGAAGCACGATACGCCATTCTTCATAACTGACTACCCGCTCTCAGCACGCAGCTTCTACCACCAGACCTACGAAGGGAGACCAGATGTCACCAAGTCGGCAGACCTCATTGCTCCCGAGGGTTTCGGCGAGCTTGCAACCGGGGGGCAGCGGATAGCAGAGCACGAAGCATTGCTTGACCGGATCAAGGGACAGGACCTGCCGTCAGAATCGTTTGGCTGGTATCTCGAGCTCAGGAAATACGGGATGCCCGTCCACTCCGGATTCGGCATCGGCGTCGAGAGGACGACCCGATGGCTGGGAGGACTCAAGCACATAAGGGCAGCGAGTCTCTTCCCGCGGACACTTTCACGCGTCTCTCCTTGATTTGGGCGCGGATTACCGAATCCTTAATTACGCATCGCATCAAAGCAGACTGAACTTGGAAGAGGAAGTGAGCGAAGAACTCGAGCTAACAAGCCTCCCAGGCGTCGGGCCCGCCACCAAACAGAAGCTCAACGATGCCGGAATAAATACAATCCTCGACCTCGCAACAGCGGGACCTTCCGAGATAGCCGAGTCGATTGACGTTGACATCGTCAAGGCTGTGGACCTGAACAACAAGGCGAGAAAGAAGCTAGTGGAGCTCAACAGGCTTGAGCCCGATTTTGTTAGTGCCTCAGATCTCCTTGTGAAGAGGAAGAAGATAGACAGGATCTCCACCGGCGCCAAGAATCTGGATGAGTTGCTCGGTGGCGGGATTGAGACCTGGGCCATCACAGAATTCTACGGGGAATTTGGCTCCGGGAAGTGTGTTGCTGGAGATACTAACATCGTCTATACCAACGACGAAAAGGTCCATTTCGAGAAGATTTCCGAAGTATATGAAAAGTATAGTGCTATTCACGGAGAGAGGCCATTCGATGATGGTTTCGCGATTCCACTCAGCACCGTGAAGGTAGTGAGTTACAACCTCCAGCCGGTGCCCGCGAGCTATCTTTACAGGGAGAAGGTTCGGAAGATTTTCACCCTGAGTACAGAGAGAGGAAGAGCCCTCCGCCTGACCAAGGCACACAAGCTCCTCACCTTAAGAAGTAACGGCCTGGAATGGGTTGAGTGTGGAACGCTGCTCCATGGCGACGTGATAGCGGCTCCGAGAACTGTTACGATCAGAGCCGACTCCCAAATCTCGTCTGACGATGCGTATTTCTTGGGGCTCTTCGTAGCCGAGGGTACAGCGAATCCGCTCTCCCTCTCAAACAGCGATGAGAAGCTCGTGCGCTGGGTGCGCACGTACATCGAGCGTAAGTTTGGCTTCTTACCTACCGTGAGGGAGGATGAACGCAGCCCTGGGCTGTGCACGATACTTCTCCGGGAGCCCATTAGGCGATTACTTGGACCACTCTGCGAGAGCAATTCATACACGAAGGAGGTCCCAGAGACCGTTCTCAATGGGGACGAATCAACAATCAAGAGCTTTTTGGCTGGCTACATCGAAGGAGATGGACACTTGGATGAGGGTGGCTTAGAACTATCCTCTAACAGCAAGAATTTGATCGAGGGTATAGCGTACCTCCTGACGAGGCTCGGAATCGCTGCGACATTCTCCGCAAAATTGGTTAAGACAGGTCCGCACTTCAAGCTGCGCGTATCGGGTTTTGATAGGGCGAGGGTGAAAGAGTTTCCCTTCAAGAGCAAGCGGGCGCCCGTCGCGAATCTGAAGAATAGCAAGTATGGCACCCCCATCGGGGCCTTCCTGCGACGGGTGTACAGGGAGGCAATCTCTGCCAGTCGCTGGCACATCAGAAGGGAAGGAGCGCTGGACAAGAGCGGAACTCTTTACGAAGCATTCACGAGGAGTGCCTACTCGAAGAAGGGTATAAGCGACGAAGTCCTCAATCGCGTGCTGAATTTCTTCGGGAAAACGATCGAGCTTCTCACCGCCTCTCAAGAGAGCCTGGATGCGGTCAACCTGACCAGTAAGGCTGACTTCCGAGCATTTGCACTTTCCCTGCCGTTCCCGCTCAACTCAATCGCCCCTTCGCTAGGTCTGTCGGAAAGTGGCGTGAATAATTACTTCAACCGCGGTCTGCCAGCGAGTAAGGTTGACAAGGTACGCGCGCAGATAGCCAAGGAGATTTCCAGGCGCCTTGAGTCGCTCCAGAATGCGGTATCGACAATCAGAGAGGCAATGAACTTCAGTTGGGATACGGTGTTGAACGCTGAGGAGGAAAGCTTCAACGACTACGTTTACGATTTTGTCGTTCCTGGAAAGCACACATTCGTTGGAGGAAACCTGCCGACGATCATGCACAACACTCAACTATGCCATACACTCTGCTGCAACGTTCAACTCTCCCGTGAGAAGAACGGTCTAGACGGTGCGGCCATCTACGTCGACACCGAGGGAACATTCAGGCCAGAGAGGATCGCTGAGATTGCAACGGCCAGGGGAATAGACCCCGAAGCTGCACTCAAGAAGATAATCGTTGCGAGGGCTTACAACAGCGCGCACCAGGAGTTGATCGTCAAGGAATTGGGGAGGGTGATTGAGGCCAACAAGGCCAAGCTTGTGATTGTCGACAGCGCGGTGGCCCACTATCGTGCCGAGTTCCTCGGTAGGGGCACCCTTGCTGAGAGGCAGCAGAGGCTGAACAGGTTCATGCACCACATCCTCAGAATCGCTGAGATCTACAACGTCGCCGTGGTTGTGACCAACCAGGTTCAGTCTGCGCCAGACTCTTACTTTGGAGACCCGACTCGAGCAACCGGAGGCCACGTCGTCGCGCACACCAGTACCTACAGAATCTACTTCAGAAAAGCAGGCAAGAACAGGATAGCTAGAATGATGGACAGCCCGTACCACGCTGAGAGGGATGCGGCATTCATCCTCGACGATAAAGGCGTCGACGATCCTCCCGAGGAAACCTCAAGGAGGAAGTGACGCTCCGGGAAAACTAGGTAATGGTTTAATAGAATAACCATATCGGCGTCGAGAGCCTTCATGAAGAAGAGGACCCTGCTTTCCTTTCTCATAGGCGCCCTTCTGATTCTCCCGATGATGCATGCTGGCTTCTCCCAGGGTACCAGTTTATATTCTGAGAAGCTGAAGGTGTACGTTGCTGGGCAAGACGCGTTCTGGTTCCTCGCTTTCAACGGTGTGAACGCTACTGAATCCTTTCTCTCTACTGTTGAGTCGCAGGATGGGGTCGACTCCTACGCGATATCTGCGATAAAGTTCACAGGTGCCGTATCCGACTACCAGGTATTCGGGAAAGATGGATACGGAATAATTGGGTTGCCCTTCATCCCCCAGGAAGGGCTCTTCCTCAGAATCAGTTCCAGCAACCGAACACTTGTAGACTCACTCGCAGGTCAGTTCGACGTCTTCCTCCAGTCAGCATTCGTTCCACTTTCAACCTCAGGGAACAACCACACGTTCTTCAGTCCAGTCAACTTCGACAAGGTTGCCGCCCCAAAGCTTTTCGCATTCGTCCCGTCCTCTGAAGAAGGATTTGCCTCGGTTTTCACGCAGTCGCAGTTCGTCTCTCTTCCTACCCCCTTGATCACTCTGGAAGGTATCAAGACAGGGCCCGGGTTCAATCATCGCGTGACCATCGGTTCCGCCATGTCCGCGGTCATTGATTCGTCCGGGAATCTGATTTTCGCTAATCTGCTTCGGTTGCAATCGAATCTTACGCTCTCCGCTTCGCCCTTTTCGAACAGCACTGAGGTTTACATCCGTGCCCTCGATGGGCTTGTCGTATCCAGCGACAGTGCGAAGACTGGGAACAACCTGTCAAATTTCAGCGGATACTACTCGGCCACCGTGCCGCCGGGAAAGGCGGTGAACGCCAACATTTCGGTCCTCTCTGACCCCCCCGTCGCGCTGGGGACGAGGATTTTGGATCACGGGTCGCTCAACAACGGGGACTTCCTCTCGGTGACCCTCCAGGTCCAGAACCTTGCCTCGCGAAGCTCGATCGAGAATCTCTCGCTGAACGATGACTGGTGGAAAGCATACCCACAGACATTCCAGCTTGCCACTGGAAATTCGTCGCTCGAAGTACCGTCCATCGCCCCCAATCAGAATTTCTCGAGCACCTACGTCCTGAAAGTCGTCAGTTCGAACAGGTCAGACATCTTCATACCGCCCACTTGGGGCTCATACCGTTACACTCACAAGGACCAGGTCTTTGAAGGTCATCTCTTGTTAAACCAGGCGGAGGTGCGGACAAATGATGTAGGCCCCGCGATCATCCTAGACGCTAGGGCCAGCATCAGGTCAGGAGCCCCGTTTGGCTCGAACGGTAGGTTCCTGGTCTCAGTGAGGAACCTTGGAAATGGTCCCGCGCTAGACGTCAAGGTTCTCAACTACACACAGCCCTCTCTTGCCCAGAACGGAGGAGTCTGGAGGTTCAATCTTTCGATGCCCGTGACCAGCATCACCGAAAGAAACCTCACTCGAGTCTTCACTGCGAACTGGCTGACGCCTTCGGGCGCCACCGGACAAGCGTCATCGAACAGAGTGACTGTACTTTTCTCTGGAACAGGCATTCGTGTCCCATACATCACTGCCTCGGTAACTTCCAGTTTCGCTCTCGATAGTAATCCAAAATCCGTGAATGTGACCTACAGCATATCGAACTTGGGAAGGGCGAACTCATCCGACATATCTGCAACCCAGTCTCTTCCGGTCGGGATTACGTGCCTAGGAACAGCAGCCGGAACGGGGAGTTGCCAAGATGGACAACTCAGCCTCGTCTTGGGCGCGGTTGGCAAGTCGCCCACGCGGACAACCTTCAAGCTAAGCCTGCTTGAAGCGAAGAACTTCGTCCTCCTACCCTTGAACGTCACGACGAAATATCAGGGGTTGACATTGCACACCTATTCATCATCGGTGCCGATTCCCGGAGGCTTCTCTGTAACTAAGGACTTTCAGCCAGATGCGCTCTTCGGAGGAATGGAAGCTAAGGTAATCGTCAAGACCAACAACGCAGGCCCGATGAACATCTACAACGTGACCTTCTCCTCTCCCGCTGACCCCTTCGACACCATAGTGGGACAGCAGAGTCGTGCGGGATTGTACCAGCTGGTAGGAGCCAATCGCTCCTTTGCGTTCAACTACACAGTCCTCACCGATTCTGCGCAATCGGGTTCTCTAAGACAAATTCCGATCAACGCGAGCTTCGTCTTTGCGGGGACGCCATTTGGCTACGCCTTCTCACAAGGCAGAGTCTCCCTGTACAGGCCCCTGACCTTTTCCGCCACCACTTCCCCCGGAACTCCAGTCGAGGGCCGTCCGTTCTCGACCATCATCTCCATTGATAATGTCGCCCCAATCGGCGTCTCGCAGGTCAGCCTGACTCTCCCTCTGCCTGTTGGGCTGCAACTCCTCAACTCCTCTGCCGAGGCCCGTCTCTCGAACGGCGGACTCGTTATCGGTACTCCGCAACTCTCCTCCAACTCATCCTTCAAAGTCACGTTATCGTTTAGGGCGAGTGGGGGATTGCGCGTCGACCTGAGCAAGTCCAACCTGACCTTTCTCTTTCAGGGCGTAACCCTGAACGGACAGTCTCCAAAGCAGACTCTCATAGTGAATGAGGACATCTACACCAGGTATGCGGAGCCGTTAATCCTGGCCGCGCTGATAATGGTCGCTGCAGTCGTCGCCATACGACGGAGAGTTCCAACTACCTCTCCCTCTTCCCAGAAAGAAATTCCTCAAAAGCAACCTTAGCCTCCTGGTACGGCATCTGCACGGGTGGGTGCTTGAAGCAGTACGCAGAGACGCTTACGAGCTCGCCTGCAACGCGCCTGTCGCTACCCACCTTTGTTCCGCGAATCGCGTCGACCATCACGCCGGCGCTGTCGTAGGCATCTACAACGTGAAGTTTCAGGTCGATTCTCACGGGTGTCCCACCAAAGTATCTCCCCTTCACCCAGATGTAGCAGACCTTGTCGTTCTTGAGGAACGGCACGTAATCGCTGGGGCCGATCCTAGTTGGGACGTCGTACGGAGACATGGCTCTTACCGCGCTCGTCTTGCTCTCCCTCTTGTCTTTGAGCCTGGTCTCCTCGAGCATGTTGAGGAAATCCGTATCCCCACCTATGTTGAGCTGATAGGTCTCGTCCACCTTCACGCCCCTGTCGACGCACATCTTGATTATTGTCTTGTGCAGGATCGTCGCCCCGACTTGGCTCATGACATCATCTCCGGCAATCGACAATCCTGCCTCTCTGAACCTGCCCGCCCAGTTCCTGTCTGACGCGACAAAAACCGGCATCGCATTCACAAAAGCCACCCCGGCCTTCAGCGACGCTTCGGCATAGTGTTGCGTTGCTCGGGTGCTTCCGACAGGGAGATAGTTCACGAGGATCTCCGCGCCGCTCGCTCTCAGCTCGTCGACCACCTGCACCTCTCTCTCCTTCGATTCTTTCACGACATTCTTCAGGTACTTTCCGATTCCGTCGAGGACCGGCCCCTTCTTCACCGTCACGCCGAGCCTTCCGACGCTCGCGATCTTCGTTGTGTTGTTCGGATGCTGAAGGATTGCCTCTCCCAGGTCCCTCCCGACCTTCTTCGTCGAGACATCAAATGCAGTCACGAACGCGATATCGGAAGGGTCGTAGCCTGCAGCCTTCCTCATGGCGAGTCCGGTATCATCGTCGCCTGATGAGTAGTAGCTCACACCCTGAATCAGGGCCGAGGCGCAGTTCCCGACACCAGCTATTGCAACCCTGATTTTGGCCAAGGCCAATTTTTATCGCCGTAAAAATTCATCTATAAACTCTTCGATGGGTTAAGCATGTTTGCATCTCTGGATTCGAAGAGTAGAATTCTATTTACACCGCGAATCTTGATAGGTGCGGGATGGAAGAGAGGTCGGCTGGCGCGATAGTTTTTCATGACGGAACTGAAGGGAGGCGGTACCTTCTTCTCAGATACCCGGCTGGCCACTGGGATTTTCCCAAGGGAAACATTGAGAGGGGGGAACAGATTAATGACACAGTCGCCAGGGAAATATTCGAGGAGACGGGCTTGAGAAATATTTCCAGGGTGGGCGAATTCAAGAAGAGAATTGAGTACTTCTACCACAGAGGCGGAAAGAAGGTCCACAAGGAGGTCACCTTCTTCCTCATCAAGTCAACGGAAGACGGCGTAAGGATCTCGCACGAGCATCAAGACTTCGGCTGGTTCAAGCTCGGTGATGCCATGAAGATGGTCACATACTCAAACTCGAAGAGGGCACTGGCGGAGGCGGCGAAGTTCCTTGAGACGATGTCTACGGGACTTGGGCCAAGAGCCTGAACTCCTCCAGCGCTCTTCCAGGCTTAGGAGAGTCAATTACGCTTCTCCCCACGATGACCATGTCGGCCCCAGCATCGAGAGCCTTCTTAGCATCTCCGCCCTGGTAGCCCACGCCTGGCGTGAGGATGAGCTGGTCTTCCAGTAACATTCTCCTCACCTCCCTGATCCTGTAAGGGGATTTTGCCGAGACTATCGCCCCGTCCGCATTCCAGCTCCTCACTCGCTGAGCGAATATCCGCCAAAGACTCTTCCTGTCAACCTTCATGTCGTATCCTTCTTTCGCTCCTCGATGACTCATATACACCAGCAGCAAGACACCTTTCCCAATCCCTCTACTCCTCTCAATCACCTTTCCGAGTCCCTCGTCGAACCCGACGAACGGGTTGGCGATTACTGCGTCAACTCCCATTTTGTACAGCGTATCGACTGCCTCGAGATTCGTAGATTCCACATCGTTCAGCTTCAGGTCTGCTATCACGGGCACATCTTTCCTGTTGCAGATTTGCAATAGCTCCCGGAGGCCCTGAAGACCGAATGGTAGGATCAGATGCTGATTGATCTTCACGCAAGCCACTTTGTCGACCAAGTCGTTGAGGAGCCCGATAGCCTTCGACACCCTATTTTCATGCGGACCGACGAGGTCTAGCGCAAGAGCCACGCGACTCTGGTTTCGCCTCGCGGAGGACCTCATCCGCTTCCTAAAGTCTAGCAAGCAGCCAACTAGTTTCGTGGTCTTTATATGCTATATTGGTCTCGATTGTAACGATCATCTCTACACAACTGTGTATGATAAGGAGTCAGGAGTCCGAACGGGTCACGACGGTGGTGAACTCTGCAGTACACCGTTAGGGCGGGTGCGGAACGGAGGGAGAGAGGCTTGATGAAATTTGTAGGATATTCTCCTCCATGGAGAGAACAGTATACAATCTGCTGACAGAAGGGGGAAGCAAAGGCTCGACCGCGACCC